>PLZT01000463.1:0-5554 GCA_003152255.1 Methylocystaceae bacterium
CAACGTCAATGCCTACCATAGCCGGCTGAAGGAATGGCTGTGTCGCTTCCACGGTGTCGCCACAAAAAATCTCCCGAACTATCTCGGATGGCGCCGCACCCTCGAGGCGCTGGGACAGAACGTCACGTCTACCGCCATGATCCTCGGGGCGATCGGAATGGGACCATATCAACAAGCAAGGCTATAAGAGCCAACAAAAATGAAGCGCGCCCACCCCGATCACGGCGGCTCGGTCGCCCGCGCCGCCGCGCTCAACCAGGCGCGCGACCTGCTGTTGCCGCATGGATGAAGTTGGCGGAGCCGAACCCTTCCGGATAAATTGATCTCGCCTTAGGCGTCCGCCCGCTTATATTGGATGGGTAGCGTGATCCGCCCCGGCTTGAAGGCCGCGCGGGCGTGGTGCGATCCCATTCGGAGTACTCGATGACGCCCCTAGCTATGATGATCTGCGCCGCCATTGTTGTGTCCACGGCGCTCGGCGTTTACCTGCGGTTGCGCCAAATGGCCTCCGTCACGCGTAACCGCGACGCCGCGCCGCGAGACTTCGCCAAGGAGGTGACGCTCGAGGAACACCGCCGGGCCGCCGACTACACGCTCGCGAGGACGCGATTTTCGATTTTCGAAACGGTCTACGACGGAATTCTCTCGCTGCTTTGGCTGCTTTTCTGGCTGGCGCCGCTCTATAATCTGATCGCCCGGGCGACGGCGCCCGGCCTGAACCGAAGCGTCGCCTTGTTCGTGGCCTTCGTGGCGCTCGCCGAATTGCTGGCGATGCCCCTGTCGCTCGCCGACACTTTTTGGCTGGAGGCGCGTTTTGGCTTCAACCGCCAGAGCCTCGCCAGCTTCCTGGCCGACTGGCTCAAGGCCGGAGCCTTGCAACTGGCCATCGGCGCGCCGCTGCTTTACGCGATGTTCGCGCTGCTTCATGCGGCGCCCGACTATTGGTGGCTATGCGCCTTCGTCGGCTTCATGGCCTTTATCGTCGCGATGATGGCGGTCTATCCGACCTTCATCGCGCCATTGTTCAATAAATTCTCGCCGCTCCCCGAGGACGACTTGCGGCGGCGGCTGGAGGCCTTGCTGCAAAAATGCGGGTTCGAATCGCGCGGGCTCTATGTGATGGACGCCTCGACGCGATCCGCGCGCGGCAACGCCTATTTCACCGGCTTCGGCAAGGCCAAGCGCATCGTGTTGTTCGACACGCTGCTCGCCAAGCATACGCCGGAGGAGATCGAATCGATTCTCGCCCATGAACTGGGCCATTTCAAATTCGGGCACATTCGCCAGATGCTGGCGATGGCGGCGGGCCTCGCTTTCGTCGGCTTCGCCGCGCTGCATTGGGCGCTGGGGCCGCAAGGGTTGTCGGTTGTCTTTTCGCTCCCGGCCGACCCCGGTCTGGCGTTGATTGTCGCGGTGCTCGCCAAGGACCCGCTGATGCATATTCTTTCGCCGCTGATCGCGTGGCGCTCGCGCCGCGCGGAGTTCGAGGCCGACGACTTCGCCAAGAAGATGGTGGGCAAGGAGCCGATGATCGCGGCGCTGACGCGGCTCACCCGCGACAATCTGGCGACGCTGACACCCGACCGGCTTTACGCGCTGTTCTACTATTCGCATCCGCCCGTCCCGGTCCGGGTTGCGCATCTGCGCGGCAAAGCGTAGGGCTTTTCCCTCAACGCGCGCGCCGACACGCGATTTTGCGCGCTCTGTTTCGTTTTCGTTCCCCCACGAGCCGCCTCATGTCCGATACCCGCGGCGACGCCTTTTTGGGCGTCGAATGCTCCTTGCTAGGCCGGCGTTGGCAAGCGCGCCTCGACGCCGCCGGAGAGGCCCGGGCGGCGGCGATCGCGCAGGCGAACGGGCTCGACGACATTCTCGCCCGAGTGCTGGCGGGCAGGGGGGTCGGGGCTTCCGACGCGCCAGCCTATCTCAATCCGACGCTGCGCGAATTAATGCCGGAACCGCTGACGCTGCGCGACATGGACCGCGCCGTGGATCGTTTCGCCGAGGCGATCGAGGCCGGCGAACAAATCGCGATTTTCGGGGATTACGACGTGGACGGCGCCTGCTCGGCGGCCTTGCTGGCGCAATTTCTGACCGCCGCCGGCGCCCCGCCGCCCCATATTCATATCCCCGACCGAATTTTGGAGGGTTATGGCCCCAATATCGCGGCCATACGTGAATTGCACGCCCGAGGGGCTCGCTTGCTCGCGACGGTGGACTGCGGCACGACCAGCATCGAGGCGTTGGCGGAGGCCCGCGCGCTGGGGATCGAGACCATCGTGCTCGATCATCACCAGGCGCCGGAAATCCTGCCGCCGGCGATCGTCGTCAATCCCAACCGTCAGGACGACCTTTCGGGGCAGGGGCGGCTTTGCGCGGCGGGCGTGGTCTTTTTGACCGTGGCGGCGCTGAACCGCGAACTGCGGCTGCGCGGGCATTGGACGCGGTCGCGGCCGGAGCCGGACCTTTTGGCCGGGCTCGATCTCGTCGCTCTGGCGACGGTCGCCGATGTCGCCTCTCTCACGGGGTTCAACCGCGCCCTGGTGGTCAGGGGGCTGGCGGTCATGCGCCAGCGCGGACGAGCTGGGCTCGCGGCGCTCATGGACGCCGCCCGCATGGATGGCCCTCCGAGGCACTATCACCTCGGCTTCGTGCTCGGCCCGCGCATAAACGCGGGCGGGCGGATCGGCGACGCGGGGCTCGGCGCGCGCTTGCTGATGCTCGACGACAAGATCGAGGCGGCGAGGATCGCTCGGGAATTGGACCGCCTCAACACCGAAAGACAGGCAATCGAAAAAGTCACGCTTGAGTTTGCCGAGGCGGCGGCGGAGCTGGAATTTCGTCGCTCCAACAAGCTCAACTGCCTCGTCGTGGGCAGCGAGGATTGGCATCCTGGCGTGGTCGGCTTGATCGCCTCAAGGTTAAAGGAAAAGTTTAAGATTCCCAGCTTCGCCATTGCTTTTAATAAAGAATTTGGAACAGGTTCAGGTAGAAGTTTAAGTGGCGTAGATCTCGGCGGCGCGGTTCGGCGGGGTCTTGACGCCGGCGTGGCGGTCAAGGGCGGCGGCCACGCCATGGCCGCCGGCGTGACGCTCGCTCGCGACGGTCTGGACGCCTTTCGCGATTTCATGAATCTGACTCTGGAACGGGAAGTCGAGGCCGGGCGCCGGGACGACGTTTTGCGCATCGACGCCGCGATCACCGTGCGCGGAGCCTCGAAGGAGTTCGCGCGAGAGGTTGGATTGGCTGGACCGTTCGGGCAGGGGAATAGCGAACCTGTTTTTGCGATGCCAGCCCTAATGGTGAGCTACGCCTCCGTGGTCGGCGCCCATCATGTGCGGGCGCGACTGCGCGCTGGCGACGGGGTGGAGATGGACGCGATCTGCTTTCGCGCGCTCGAATCTTCACTTGGCGAGGCCCTGCTGCGCGGACGCGGCCAGAGCTTTCATGTGGCGGCGCGCGTGTCATTGGGCTCGTTTCGGGGCAATGAAAAGCTCGACGCGCAGATCGTGGACCTCGCTCCTTCATAAGCGCGAGCCGCCGCCAAAGGGCGACGGCGCGCTCCGTAACGCCCGACATTAACAGCCGTTAATCAATTCGGGGCCGTCTCGAGCCGAGGTCAACGCCCCGCCTTTTCACCAGGATTCGGCGCAAGGCACGGATTGGGCCGCATTTTCGTCGCAATCGCGAGGCTCTCTAGCCGCTTGACCTTGGCCCATCGTTCGGTTTGGGGGCTCGGGCAATGTTAACGTCGATGTAATGAAATTCAGACAGTCTGCGTGATTGCGCGCGGGCGGGGCTGCGGAAGCGCTTCTGGCTTGGCCGGGGCGGCGCTTCCAAGTGAACCCATTGGCAAGGACCGTGCGATGCGATTGATTGGCGGCGGAATGCGTGTGTCGGAAATTATGACTTCCATCGATCCCTCGCGCATTTCGCCCGCGCCCGCTTTGCCGTTGAAAAAATCCGCCGCCCTGCTGGCGATGTTGGCTTGCGCCGGCTGCGCCGCCGCCCCACCGCCCGCGCAGCGCTATTCGAGCCGCGAGCAAGGCGCCATCGATCCCCGCTATGGCGTGCGTCCAAGCCCCCGCGTCGTCGCCGATGGCGAGGAGGTCCCGCAAGGGGGCGGTCGCTATCAGGTCGGCAAGCCATATCAGATCGCCGGCAAGACCTATGTTCCGAACGAGAAGCCCTATGCGGTCGTGGGAGCGGCTTCCTGGTACGGCTCGGATTTCCATGGCCGCAAGACGGCCAATGGCGAAGTTTTCGACCGCGCTTCGCTCAGCGCCGCGCATCCGACCATGCCGTTGCCGAGCTACGCCCGCGTCACCAATCTGCGCAATGCGCACTCCGTCATCGTGCGCGTCAACGATCGCGGCCCCTATCATGGCGGCAGGGTGATGGACGTTTCGGAGCGCGTCGCCGAGGCGCTGGATTTTCGCTCCACCGGCACCGCGCGCGTAAAGGTCGAGTGGGTGGGACGCGCCGAGCTTTCGGGCTCCGACACCAATAAACTATTGGCGTCGCTGCGCACGGACGGTCAACCCGCCACGCTCGAAGGATTTGAGTCCCCCGTGATGGTCGCGGAGCGCGAGGCGCCAGTCCGGACCGCCTATAATGAGCCTGCGCGCCGCGAATTCGTCGATGGCGGGGACGGAGCCGCTCGTTCCTATGCGCCGGCGTCGGAAACGCAGGGCCGTTCCAGTCAGGACGACATGACCGCTCTGGTCAAGAGCGTCGACGGGGAAGCCGACAATACGGGCTCCACCTCAATGAGGGCGGGTTCGCGCTCGTCGCGGGCCGCCGCCCCGCTGCCGCCGACCCGGCCGTTCGATCTCGGCGGCGCGTCAAGTCAAAAGGGCGTCAAGGAGGCGTCGAATTAAAGCTTTTTTTCGAAGTTTCGCGGCCTGGCGTCTTTAATAATCGAGAGGAAAGGTTACTTTCGCGCATGGAGCCGGCCAAGGCGCGGATCGATTGCGTTCCGAGCGGCGGCGCGGCATTCTTCGTTCGTCGCGGCCGAAACCAAACCGGCGTCAAACGGAATCAAGCACGTGCCAAATAAGATTGTCGGATATTTGCTATATATTGCCGTGGTCGCGCAGTTCTTGCTCGTGGCGGAAGCGCCGGCGCGGGCGCAGGGTTTCCAGACGAGCTTTGCCAACGCGATTCTGATCGACGCGGGTTCTGGCGCCGTTCTCTACGAGAAAGCGCCCGACGAATTGGTGACGCCCGCCTCCACGGTCAAGATCATGACCGCCGAACTGGTGTTTCGCGAACTCGCGGACGGGCGCTTGAAACTCGACGACGAATTCGTCGTGTCGGAGCACGCCTGGCGCGACGGCGGCACGAGGGCCGGCGGGTCGGCGATGTTCCTCCAGGTCAACTCGCATGTGCGCGTCGAGGATTTGATCCGCGGTCTCGTGATCGACTCCGGCAATGACGCGGCGATCACGCTCGCCGAAGGCGTCGCCGGCGCCGAAGAGGCCTTCGTGATGCGCATGAACAAGCGCGGTTCCGAGCTTGGCCTGACCAAGTCGAGTTTCGGCAATCCATGGGG
>PLZT01000463.1:5629-8168 GCA_003152255.1 Methylocystaceae bacterium
GAAGCGCGCAAACTCCTGCAATGGGGATTCCGCAACTTCGAGGAAAAGGATCTGTTCAAGGCCGGCGAGGCGGTCGGTTCGGCGCAGGTGTATGGCGGCGCCAAGGGAAGCGTGTCGCTGGCGGCCGAGCAGGACGTCAAGGCGCTATTGCAGCGTGGAAGTTCGGAAAAGCTCTCCGGTAGGATCGTCTACGAGGGGCCGGTCGTCGCGCCGATCGAGGCGGGAGCCAAAATCGGTCGGGTCGAGATCAAGCGCGGCGCGCTTGTCGTGCTCGACATGCCGCTCGTCGCCGCCGAAAGCGTCGAGGAGGGCCCGCTTTACAAGCGCGCCTTCGACGCCGCCTATGAATACGCGGCTAGCGCGATCCACGTGCGTTTGACCAAAAAACATTGAGAACGCCGCGATGAGCGCGCCGACCAATTCGCTCCGGGGCCGTCTCATCACTTTCGAGGGAGGCGAGGGCGCCGGCAAATCGACGCAGATTCGCCTTCTCGCCGGCAGGCTGGCTCAGGCCGGAGTCGAGATCGCGGCGACGCGCGAGCCGGGCGGTTCGCCGCGCGCCGAGCGGCTGCGGGAGTTTCTGCTTTCGGGACGCGCCGCGCCGCTGGGGGCCCTCGGCGAAGCGGTATTGTTCGCCGCCGCTCGGATAGACCATGTCGATAGTCTGATCGAGCCGGCGCTGGAGCGCGGCGCCTTCGTGCTCTGCGACCGCTTCATGGATTCGACGCGCGCCTATCAGGGCGCCATGGGCAAGGCCGATGCACGCATGATCGCCCTCTTGGAAAAAGTCGCGCTCGGCGATCTCAAGCCCGATCTGACCATCGTGCTCGACCTGCCGGCGCGCGAGGGGCTCGCGCGGGCGGCGCGCCGACGCGGGACGACGACGCAGCCGGATCGTTTCGAGCGCGAGGAAGCCTCCTTTCACGAGGGGCTGCGCGACGCCTTTCTCGACATCGCCTCCAGTGAAGCAAACCGTTGCTGCGTCGTCGACGCGCTGGCGCCGAAGGAAGAGGTCTCGCAGGCGATCTGGCGGCTGGTCGAGGCGCGCTTTCTCGCGCCCGCCCCGCAAGCGCAATGAGCAAGGAGCCCACCGCCGCGCCGGAAAGCGACCGGTTCGAGGACGCGCCCCACCCGCGCGAGACCTTGGCGTTTTTCGGCCATGCGCCGGCGGAGCGGGCGTTGCTGACGGCGTACCGCCAAGACAGAATGGCGCAGGCGTGGATTTTGGGCGGTCTCGAGGGCGTCGGCAAGGCGACTCTGGCCTGGCGGCTCGCGCGCTTCCTGCAGGCCCATCCCCACCCGGCGGCGCCGGATGTTCAGCGGGCCGAGTCCCTGTTCGTGCCCGGAGAGGCGCCGGCGGCGCGGCGGATCGCCTCGATGGCGCTCGCGGACGTGTTTCCGCTGCGGCGAAGCTGGAACGAGAAGACCAAAAAATTCTTCACCGAGATCCGCATCGACGATGTGCGCGAGATCATCCACGCCTTTCATCAGGGATCGGGAACCGGCGGCTGGCGCGTCGCCATCGTCGATTGCGCCGACGACCTCAACCGCTCCAGCGCCAACGCGCTGCTCAAACTGATCGAGGAGCCGCCGGAGCGCGCACTGTTCTTGCTGATCGCGCATCAGCCGGGACGCCTCCTGCCGACAATCCGCTCGCGGTGTCGCAAGCTGATGCTGGGGCCGCTGGCGCCGCCCGACATAGCGCGAGCCACGCGGGCGCTGGGCGGGTCTTTCGCGGCGACGCCGCCCGATGTGATCGACGAGGCGGCGGCCCATGCGCGAGGCTCGGTGCGCGAGGCGCTGCGTCTGCTCGACGGCGACGCCATCGCCTTCGACCGAACGCTGCGCGCCATGTTCGACCGCCTGCCGCAAATCGACTGGAGCGCCGTGCACGCGCTCGCCGACCGTCTCGCGGGTCGCGACAACGAAGCCGCCTACGCGACTTTCATGCGCGCGCTGCATCGCTTTCTTGACGCGCGCGTGAAAACGCTGGCGGGCGAGGGGGCGGGGCGGCTGATCGGTTATGCCGACGCCTGGGAGGAAATCGGACAGGCGGCGCGCGAGACGGACGTGTTCAACTTCGACAAGAAGGCGCTGGTGCTGGGGATTTTCGAGCGGCTGGAACGGGCGGCGCGAGGGTGAGCGTGACGCAAGATCGCTCCTTCGGCTTCCCGCCGGTCTCCCGCGGCGACGCGCGGGTGCTGATCCTCGGCTCGCTGCCGGGGCAGGCTTCGCTGGCCGCGAGGCAATATTACGCGCAGCCGCGCAACGCTTTTTGGCCGTTGATGGGGCGGCTGTTCGGCGCCGGCGTCGAGCTTACCTACGAAGACCGCCTGCGCCGGCTGACCGAGAGCGGCGTCGCGCTGTGGGACGTTTGCGCCAGCGCGCGCCGGCCCGGCAGTCTCGACGCGAAAATCGAGGCTTTGACTGTCGCGCCGAATGATTTCGCGGGCTTTTTTCAAGCGCATCGGGGCATTGGCCTGATTTGCTTTAACGGCGCCGCCGCCGAGCGACTGTTCGAGCGCCATGTGTCCCCCAC
>PLZT01000124.1:0-2721 GCA_003152255.1 Methylocystaceae bacterium
TAAAGGCCTACCAAGCACATCATACTGAGAAAGTTCGCCGCAGGACGTCGACCGATTTGGCCGAGATTTTCGATGAGTAAATATGAAGACAAGGACCGCACATGCGGGCCCAGTGACGGACGTAATCGGAGATGGTTATGGATCAACAAGAGAGAACGGAACAGCTGGAGCGGCATCTGTCAGCCGATGCAATCGCCGCCGGTGATCGTCGTTACGTTGACGACGTTCATCGCGTGCACTTGAGAGTCGTGGCGCTGGCTCGTGGGGCTAACGCCTCTGGCGCGTTTGAGAATCTGTATGGGTTTGCCGACCACGCCGCCTTGGCGGCTGAGTTGGCGCGGATATGCCACGACAATCCCGACGTCGTGTCGCCTGGCCTTGTGGATGGCGTTGTCGCTTGGCGAATACGCGATGAGCGCGGACTGTGCGCCTGGCTTTCCGAGCAGCGAGATTGCTACCTACACACGGCGAGCCGTGAGGTTGGTTCCGCGCCGGACGAGCTTGCCGGGCTGCGGGAGCAGTTGGCGACGATCTACGCCGTACGCGCGTTGGTGATCAAGTTACAAATTATCCCTTGCTCATGCAGCGAGATTGCCGTGTTGTTGGCCTACGAGCAGGAGGCGCACGTCGACGCCGCGTCGATATTGCCAAATTGCGTTGGTGGGTCCGGCGCGACCACATAAGGCTCGAGGAGCGAACGGGGTCTTGAACATTTCAATGGTGAGGCGCCGACTATCCTGCGACAGCGTGTCGCTAGCTGTTGTCTCAACTCTAGCTTGCATCGCATACCCTTCGGCCTACATCGAGGGTATAGGCCGGAGCTTACGCGGACATCCTGCATTCGACTTGTGCGACATTTGTCGCAGGCGTGTCCGTGTAAAGAGGCAAAATGAGCAACATTAGCAACACCGGCTCCAGCAGCCGTTTGAAGGGTCTTGTGTGGGTGGTCGGCGGGATCGCCTTGATTATGATTGTGGTCTCCCTAGCTCCGGTCATTTCGCACCTCGGCTAAAGCCGTCGTTGACCGCGTAGCCGAGCTTGCTGGGCTGTCGTTGAAGACAAAAGCGCGCACAGCGCGCTCTATGAAGATCTTCACGACATACGCGCGATGCCGACTGGCCAATTACGCTAACGTGCGTCATCGCGGGCGGCTTATAACAACACGCCGCGCGATGGCGTTGCGCGGCTTTTTTCAGGACGGGGCAATTATTTCAGCAAGGCCCGCAAGCAGTTGTCGCTCTTGAAGGCCGCGCTCACCGAGCTGGAGCGGCTGCAACAGCGGCTTCAAACGGAGCCAATATGCTTGAACAGGAAATCCTAAGGCTCATAAAAGACCTCGATTACGTTTCGTTCGCGGAGATGAGCAGGCATATCCCTGGTTTCAAAGGCGACTGTGAGATGTTCCTGACCGGAAGCCATAAGGCGGCGTTTTCGAACGGCAACATCGTGCTGTGGTCTGGCTTGTCGAAAGAGGCCATCGCCGCGATCAACTCGTTGGTGCGACATCGCAAGATACGCGGCGTTCCCGCGGCTACACGGCTTGTCTATATGGCCGACGGTACCATGCTGCGTTACCCACTTGTTAAGCGAGCCGGCGTCTATAAGACGCCACACTGGCTCCCAATGGTCTATCGGCTCGGGCCAGCGCCGGCGGCTAAAATTAAAGCGGCTAAAAATGAAGGAGGCGAGCATCGTACTGGACGCGGTTGAACAAGGCGTTGAGACGATTCACAAGAGCGATTCTTTGTCATCAAGCGAAGGCCTTTTGCTGTAAAACTTCGTCTTGTTGAGAAACGCGCCAGTTGAATAAGCACGACGCCACGGCAACGTTGACCCACGGCGTCATCACCTAACCGTCTGCCCACAGTTTGGTCGACTCAAATGCGGGTGAACTAGGCGCGACAAAAAGCAGCATTGACCAAGCCGAATCTGATACTCTTGAATATTCCCCGCGTCCTGTTGCGTGAACAAGGGGGCGTTTCCGATACGTGCCGAGCATTGCCGCATCGCTGGGGCTCGTCGCCGACCAACTACAAAAAAAACGTAACAGGGCGCATTTTCCCGTCGCCATCGTTTCTGGCCGATCAATCAATCATCACGGCGGAATCTGCGCTAGAGAGCGGATCCGACAAGAGGTCGGCGCTGGGGCATCAACAAGGACATCATCATCATCATCATCGCCTGCGTGATCACCCCGCCGATAACCACGGCCATCGCCGCTCTCTGCCATGCGCGGGCGAGGTTCGTCGGATGAAATATCCAAAGACCAAGGGAAAGAAGCAAGCGGCAGGCGCAGAACCTTGCCGCCAATACGCCGCCATGCCCTGGCGCACGCGCAACGGTCTCGAAATTTTGCTCGCCTCATCGCGCGACACGCGTCGCTGGATCATTCCCAAGGGTTGGCCGATGAAAAGGCGCAAACCTTATGCGACCGCGGCGGTCGAGGCGCATCAGGAGGCCGGTCTTGTCGGCAAGATCGAGAAATCAAAGCTCGGCTCGTACCATTATCAAAAACGTCTGAGGAATGACGCCGTGCTCTTGTGCCGCGTCGACGTGTTTCCGCTGCAGGTCGTGCGCCAACGCAAGAGCTGGCCAGAAAAGGATCAGCGCGTGACCGAATGGTTCACTCCGGCGGAAGCCGCCGAACTGGTTCACGAGCCGGAATTATCGGAGTTGATCAAGGCGTTCGAGGCAATGATTTCACGCGGCGGATGATGGCCC
>PLZT01000124.1:2761-4616 GCA_003152255.1 Methylocystaceae bacterium
AGAGGCCGATCTCGCCAAAATAGACCTGTGTCGGCGGCAGTGGCGCGCCTGTCAGCGAGGAAAAGCGTCCAGTCCCGCGGGCGAGAAATCGGTTGGGTGAATGATGGACTCAAGTGGCGTGTTGATCATTCTAGCGCACCCCGAAACCAGTTGATTCAAATCATCTCATGCCGACATCCGCGGGATGATGACCGTGCTTAGGTCCAGATTGCCGCTCTCGACAAGGCTCGGCAATGCCAATTCCAAAAAAATGGGCTCCAGTCCCTTTTCCTTGGGAAGCGATCGGCCTTGCTCCAGAGAGGCCATTCCCGGCTATTGCGCAGGTGCGCCGCTTCGTCTGGACGACTCACAAACGCCTCGCCGCCCATTGCTCCAAATATTGCCGCGAACGCATCTCGACTAAGCGCGAGACGGTGCGAGGGAATTCCAGCGCCTCGGCGCCGTGGTCGGCGTGGTAGAGGTCTTTAATTTCGGCTTGCGCACATAAAATCAGTTTTGTTTTTGCTTCGTAGAGCACGTCGACCAGCATGATAAAGCGCTTCGCCTCGTTGCGGCGGTCGGAGCTCATGGCCGGCACGTCGTCGACGATAATCGTGTCGAAGTTCTTCGTTAGAGCAAGATAGTCCGAGCCACCCAGCGGGCACCCGCAAATCTGCGCGAAATCGAAGTGGGCGACCCTGCCGCAGGCTCTTGGAATCTGCAGGCCGCGCCCTTTTACGTGGAGGGTTTTGGCGGTATAGGGCCCGGCGCCCATATGCGCCGTCAGCCGGGCCTCCGCCGCAGCTCTGGACCAGGGGTCGGAGGCAATAAAATATACGTCGTCGACGGATGTCTTCTCCCGCCGGAAATCAGCGCGGGCGTCCAGCCGGACGACCTCCATGCGCTCCTGCAGCAACGCAACAAAGGGCAGGAACAGATCGCGGTTACGGCCGCCCTCATAGAGCCGTTGCGGTTCGACATTGGAGGTCGCGACGACCACGACGCCGGCGGAAAACAGCGCCGAGAACAGTCGCGCCAGAATTGTCGCATCGGCGATGTCAGAAACCGAGAATTCATCAAAACACAACAATCGCGCCTCACGCGAAAGCTCCTCGGCGACGCGCACTGCCAGGTCGCTGCCGCCGTTGCCCTCGCGCCGGGCGCGGTGCAGCCGTTCGTGGACTTCGGCCATGAAAGCGTAAAAATGCACGCGCCGCTTGGGAGTGACGGTGGCCGCGTCGAAAAACAGGTCCATCAGCATGGTCTTGCCGCGACCAACATTACCCCAGAGATAAACGCCGTGCGGCGCATCCAGCGAAGGCTTGCGCTTAAACAGAAACAGTACGTTGAGCGCAGCGCGGACAGGCGCGGAGTGCGTCAAATCCTTGGCAAGCCGGTCGAGCGTCGCCAGCGCCATAAGCTGCGCGGGGTCGCGCTCGATCGCGCCGGCGGCCACCAGCGCGTCGTAACGGGAAAACAGCGACAGGGTTCTTCCGGGCAAATGTTCTTTTGGGTTGGAGCGGTAACAGGATGTGTATAGTGGGCTTTGTCACGTAGGCGAGTTTTACCTGTCAATAGCGCCAGTTTGCCGTTGACCGTCCATTATGAAATCCACGTCTTACGCTGGTGTCCATACACCGAAAATGACCGTGGAATCGCTTAAACTGAACCAACGTGACAATGCCTCGGAGGGTGATTCGAGATGTCGACCGAGCGGCATCGCAAGACTTACGCGCGGGTCGCCGAGGCGATGCGCCAATCCACGCCCTCCAGCATTGTTCAGTTGTGTCCGCTTGTCCCCGGAAAGCGCACGCGAAGGAGGATGCTCCCGCGCAGCCGCTTCGCGCCAACAGCAGCCACTGACTGACGTTCTTGA
>PLZT01000165.1 GCA_003152255.1 Methylocystaceae bacterium
TGCCGGTCTTCCCGGCGCACCGAAAATCTTGATTTCCGCACCACCCCATCTGCCCCTAGCACCACCCTTCACCGCGAATATTTCCCCACATGCTCCGCATCAAACCGGCGCTCCAGCTTGCCTCCCGGCAAAACCCTCAGTTCCAGCAGGTCGAACTTCATTGGGTCTTCCATGCTGGTCTCGAATTTGGAGGCGACAAGCGTGACGCTTCCGCCCTCGCGCGACCAGCAGCCGCTCGCGAGTTCGTCAAGCGCGCCATAGGCGAGCATGTAGTCGAAGCGGCCGTTCGGCAGCAGGCGGAGTTCCGAGCCGACCTCCATCACGCCGCTTAGATGATAAGAGCCGGCGAGCGTTGCGTCGGCGGGCGCGCAATCGGCGGCGCGGGCGGCGGAAATCCACGGGAGCGCCAAGACCGGGAACGCCAGCGGGAACACCAAGACGTAGGCGGCATGGGAGCGAAGGCGCGTCATGTTTTTCTCCGGGGGGAGCGGACAGCGTGGATTGTCGGCGCCGATAACACGGACCGAAGGAGCTAGGCGTCCGCGTCTCGGCGCTTCGTCTTGCCACCCATATGAAACTAGTGCAGCTTATTGGTTGTCACAACTTCCGTTTGAGACGTATTGATTTGGTCCGCGCGGGCCGGGGAGGTTGGATGTTCGAGGATCTGACGCATTTCCCCTATCTCGCTGGCCTCATTTCCTGGGTGAGGGGCGAGCCCGCCAGCGTTTATTCCTCTTTCGTCATTGAGGCCTTCAAATGGGCCGAGGTTCTCATGACGATTGGCGCGGCCTATGCGACGCGCATGATCCCGCTCAGATTCACGGCGATGTTTGGCAATCTGTTTGGCCTCGCGCAAGGCCTTGGCAGCGGCAGCCTCTCCACCATTGTCGAGAACGCCGTCAATTTGCCGCTCAACGCGGCGCGCGCGCGCGAGATGCGCAAGCTCATCGCCACCGTGCGCGAGGCGAGCAAGACCGATCTCAATGTCGAATGGTTAAAACCCTTCGCGCATCCGCGCGCCTTGAAGGCTGGGGCCAGCGTGTTCGTGAAAGGGGAGGCGGCGGACGCGGCCTTCATTCTGGTCGACGGCCGGGTCGAGCTTCCCGAGATCGGCGCGACGCTGCACCCTGGCGATCTCTTTGGCGAAATGGCGCTGTTCACGACGGACGGGCGGCGCATGGCCTCGGCCGTCTGCGTGACCGACGTGCGGCTGCTGTTCATCAGTTACGAGGAGTTCGAGCAGCATTACTTTCAGAACCCGGAGTTCGGTCTTTATCTCGTTCGGCTGATCGTGCGGCGCTTCGACACGAATTATCGCGAGGCGCTCGGTGTCGCCGCGGCGGGGCAGGCGGCGATTTCCGAGCGCGCGGCGGAGGCGGGGGCCGTCGGTCGCCTCGAACAGGATAGGGTGAACTGAACGGCTGGCTGGGGCGGTCCGTCAGCCTTTTTCGGCGCGCGCCTGCGCCCGCGCGACATTGTTTTGCATCCGCTGGACCATCAGACGCATGAGGTAAAAGCCGAACCGCGGATTTTGCGCCGCGAGTTGCAGCACCACCGCCACCGCGCTCGCCGTGCGCCGGTTTTCGTCGGTGAAGAGCCCGAGTTCGCCGAACAGGGCGCCGACGCCGAGCGTGACGCCGAGTTCCGGCAGTTCGACCGCGCCGCGCGTGATCACATAGGCCTCCTCCGCCAGATCACCCTTGTGATACAATGACGTCTCCGCTGGAATATGCGCCGAGCGCATGAAGGGCCGCAGCCAGTCCAGGTTGAAATCGCCCTGCGTCGCGAGGCGCATCGCCTCGATCAAATGTTGCAGCTGGCGCAGCCGCCACACGTTGACGAGCATCAGGGCGCAGTTGAGCAGAAACAGGGGATAGACGCCCTTGAGGCAAAAATAGGCGGCGAAAAGCCCATTGGCGAATATGGCCGCGATCCTCAGCGGGACCATGCTGTTCGAAACATAGACGAAAACGTTGATCGCGGCCGCGGTGTAGCCGAGCGCTTCGACAAGCCAAGTATTTTCGACAAGCCAAGTATTCATGCTCGCGTTTCTCCCGCCGGACGCTTTCGCCGATATATTGAACCGCGCAATCTTGTCGGCGCCTCGCCGCGTCGCCCGGCCGGAACCGGCCGCCGCGCGCGCAAGCTTTAGCGCCATCATCATTATGGCTCAACTCGCCTCGCGGCGCGATGGACGAAGGCGAATTTGGCCGCTCCCGCCGGCGGCGCCTAAAATAGGGGCGGAAGCCGGCGGCGGGGGGGGGCGCGCCGATGGTCTCCTCGAAGAGTGGAGCCTCTCCCCGTCTCATCGCGATGGCGAACGGCCGTTCCAAACTACTATCGCATAACTATTTTAAACTATAAGTATCTTTGTTCACAAATGTCTCTTTCCATCGCGGCCGCCATGGCCTTATTATATGTGCGTGCAAGTCGTGGTCGAGCGTTCGCATGAAGGCGGAGTCAAGCTATGTTTGTTATTTCGCCGTGGCGTCGAATTTGGTTCTGTTGTTTTTTGACGGCGGCCGGCGTCGACGTGAGCGTCGCGGCGCGCGCCGACGAAGTCATTGGCGTCGCTTCCGCGGTCCGCAATAGTGTGAGCGGCTCCTTGCCTACCGGCGAGGTTCAGATCAACGTCGGCGAGAGCGTCATCCGCAACGAAATCGTGAAGACCGCCTCGGAAAGTTGGACGAAGCTCGTTTTCTCCGACAGCACGAATCTATCGGTCGGGCCGAATGCGATCGTCAGGCTGAGCAACTTCGTTTCCACGGGCCCTTCTTCATACGGGAAGGCGACCATCGACATAGCGAAGGGCGCGTTCCGCTTCGCCACGGGGCATTCCGAAAAGCGCGCCTATGAAATCAACACCGGAGTCGCCACCATCGGCGTTCGGGGAACGGTGTTCGACGGCGATTCCGAGACCGGCAGCACGAAACTTCACGTCGCGAGTGGCGCGGTGGTGGTTCACACCAAGAAGGGCAAGGTTTGCGAAATCACGGCGGGGCACTCGGTTGTCATTTCCGATATAGCTTGCACGCCAATTTCTGGGTTCGACCCGGGCTTCTCCTCCGAGTTCACCGAGGTGCAGGAGTTCGCGCAAGTGCAAGCGGCCGGGCAGGGCTTCTTTGGCGCGCAGAGTCCCGCGATGTTCATCGCGCCGACCGCGACCATCGGCGGAGCGGTCGGCGGAGGCGTCGTCGCGGGGGTCTCGAATAATTCCTCCAATGGCGGCGGGAACTCCTCCCAGCAGAATCAGTTAGATTACCAGCTCCTGCTCAACAGCAGTAGCCAACCCGCCAGCCCCTGATCCCACAAGCCCGTGATTGTGCCGCCTCGGGAGACCGTTCAATCAGCGTCGCCTAAACGCCAGCTTGCGCGCCGCCGAGCGATTCGGCAAAGCGCGCGTTGATCGGCGGGCTGGCGGGGGCATGAGGCGGACCGCTTTCGCTTCCTCGACGATTTTTGCCTTCGTATCCTCGGGCGCGCGCGACGGTAAAACTGAAAACATTCCAGGGGGCCGCGCGCTTCACCAACTGGCGGGGACGACCGCCCCGGTCGCTCCGGAGGCCGCGGGCGATTGCGGCGTTGGGAACATAGAGGCAAAGCAGGCGCGTCGTCTGCCCGGAGCAAAACAGGGCGTCTTCGGCGACAACGGAGGAGGGGATGGGGCGACGACGAAACGTTTATTTGCTTTCCGCTTTGCTGTCCGCGTTTCTGATTTTCCCCTGGGGACTGACTCAGCCGCTGCTCCTCGACGACCTGCGCAATTTCGTTTTCGATTCCTTCCAGCGGGCGGCTCCGCGGCAATACGACCGGGACGCGCCGGTTCGCGTGGTCGGCGTCGACGATGAAAGTCTGACTGTCTTCGGACAGTGGCCTTGGCCGCGAACGCGTCTCGCCGAACTGACGAACAAGCTGGCCGAACTCGGCGCCGCGGCGATCGTATTCGATTTCATTTTCGCCGAGCCCGACCGGATGAGTTTCGAGAACGTCGTGGGATCGCTCCCGAAGGGACCGGCGCGCGACCAGTTCGCGCGGGCCTTGGCGAACACGCCCACCGGCGACCAGGTCTTCGCCAAGTCCATCGCCGCCGCGCCTGTCGCGCTGGGCGTGACGCTCGTCGCGACGGGTGGTGTTGGAAGTGTTCCGCCAAAGGCGGGATTGGCCATGGCGGGCGACGACCCCACGCCATTTCTTGTGTCTTTCCCGGCTGTTGTCGCGCCCATAGGCGTTTTGGCGGATGCGGCGCGAGGATTGGGCGCCACGAACTGGTTGCCCGATCATGATCAAATCGTCCGCCGCGTGCCGCTTTTCGTCGTCGGGCCCTCCGGCCTCACGCCGTCGCTCGCGCTCGAGGCGCTGCGGCTCGCGCAAGGGGAGACGACTTATGTCATCAAATCCTCCAACGCGAGCGGCGAATCCGCGCTCGGACAACAAACGGGCGTGAACGCGATCGCCGTCGGCTCCATGGAAATCGCGACCGGCGCGAATGGCGACGTGCGGCCGCGCTACACGCATTCGAACGCGGCGAGGGTGATTCCAGCCGCCAAGCTGTTGCAAGGCCGGGTCGATCGAAGCGAGATCGACGGCAGGATCATTTTCGTCGGCACCCTGGCGGCGGGCCTCGGCGACGTGCGCGCGACGCCCCTGGACGCTTCGACGCCGGGCGTGGAAATCCACGCGCAACTCATCGAGTCGCTTGTCTCCGGACATCTCCTGTCGAGACCGGACTGGGCCGCTGGATCGGAATTCGTCGTCGCTCTCCTGTTGTTCGCGATCATCATGATCCTCGGGATCACGGTCCCGCCAATGGCGACGGCGATCACCGGACTGGCGGCGATCTGCGCGCTGGTTTTCGGATCGTTCTTCCTGTTCGAGCGATACGGTCTATTGCTGGACCCTCTCTATCCCAGCGCGACGCTGATCTGCGGCTACACCGTCGGCGGGATAACGCTCTGGCAGTTCGAACGAGTGGCGAAGCGCCAGGTTCATCGCGCGTTTGGAAAGTTCCTGTCGCCCTTGGTGGTCGATCGTCTGGTGGAGCATCCGGAACGGCTCGTGCTGGGCGGAGAGACGCGGGAGCTGACGGTCCTGTTTTCCGATCTTCGCAATTTTTCGACTCTTTCCGAAGGCATGAGCGCGCATGAACTCACGCAGTTCATGAACGATTATCTCACGCCAATGACCGATGCGATTCTCGATTCCGAGGGAACCGTCGACAAATACATCGGCGACGCGATCATGGCGTTCTGGAACGCGCCGCTCGACACGCCCGCGCATCCCTACAAGGCCATCTCCGCCGGGTTGGCGATGCGGTCGGCGCTCGTGGAGTTCAACGAGATGCGCGCCGCCAAATCGCGCGAGGCCGGCGTCGCGCACCGGACCGCGTTCATGGGAATCGGCGTCAACGTCGGCCCTTGCAGCGTCGGCAACATGGGCTCCGCCCGACGCTTCGACTATTCGATTCTGGGCGACACGGTGAACCTCGCGTCGCGGCTCGAGGGCGTGAGCAAAATGTTCGACGTCGACATCATCGCCTCGGCTTCGGCGCGCGAGGGGGCGAAGGATTGCGCTTGGCTCGATCTCGGCGAGGTTGTCGTCGTTGGCAGAAGTTCTCCAACGGCGGTGTTCACGATCGCCGGCGACGAAGTCTTCGCGCGCGCGCCGGAGTTTCGCGAATGGAAGACGTTGCACGACGAAATGCGCGCGCATTACGCGGGGAGACGCTTCACTGAGGCCGCCGCGATCGCGGCCCAGCTCGAGGCGCTTGTTGCCGAGAGGTGGCGCGGGCTTTATATGCGATTGGGCAGTCGGTATAGCGCGCTGATGAATCAGCGGTTGCCGGACGATTGGACGCCGGTTTGGATCCTCGGCGAGAAGTGAGGCCCGCGAGCGAAATGGTCAAAGAGATCATAAGGAAACATTGGCGGTCGCTCCAGGCAAGCCACAAGCCCTCGGCGTGGGACGCGCTCGACCGCGGCTATTCCGACGCGCGCCGCGCCTATCACGGTTGGGAGCATATCGCGGAGCTGCTGGAGAAGCTGGACGGGTTTCAGGCGCTGTCCGCCAAGCCGGCGTTGATCGCGACGGCCATGTTTTGGCACGACTCCGTCTATGCGACGCAGGCGCCGGACGGCGGAAGGCGTTCCGACCTCGAGAATGTGCGGGACAGCGCGGAACTGTTTCTTCGCCACACTCTCCTGAACGCCGCCGACGCGGCCGCCGTCCATGAGTTGATCATGGCGACGGCGGATCACACGCGCGCCGAGGCGAAGAAGGAGCATTACGACGGCTTCGCCGGCGATCTCGACCTGTTTCTGGATTTGGACTTGAGTCCTCTCGCCGCGCCGTGGAAGATATTCGCGGCGAACCTCGAAAATATTCGTTTCGAATTCGCTTGGGTTCCCGAGCGGGAGTTTTATACGAGCCAAATCGGAATGCTCGAAGGCTTTCTGAACGCCGACGCGCGTCTGTTCCGGCGCGCCGAAACCAGGAAGAAGTGGCTCGCTGCGGCGAAGGACAATCTGAGGTTTTGCATCGACGCGTTGCGGGCGAAGCTGGCGCTGAAGCCCGCTCCGGCGAGAATCGCTTAGGCGCCGCCCGCGTTCGGCGGCGTTCGAGCTTTGCGCGCGGGGCGGAGGGCTCGGTCACGCGAAACCTCGTTATTCGACGGCGAAACAGAGGCGGCTTCATAAAACTGTCATATCAACCTAAGAGAACGTAAATACAAAAGCATCGGCCGTCGGAGTTCGTCGCGAGACTCCGAATGGGGCGGTTCATACTCGCGTTAGAGCAAGTTTTCGAAAAAGTTGACTGACTGTTCGATCAGAGCTTGCTCTTCGATCAGAACTTGCGCCAACTTTACAATTTTGAGCGATAAGCGCTCTAGGAATTGAAAGGCTGATAGGCCAATGAAACTGGAAACCGTCGATCTGGCGAACGGCGTCACGAAGATCTCTCTTGCGGGACGCCTGGACATTCAGGGCGCTCTCAAGGTCGACGGCGAATTCGCCGCCATCACCGAAGCGAAGAAGAATATCGTCGTGGATCTCTCCGAGGTGACCTTCCTTGCTTCCCTGGGGATCCGCACGCTGATCGTCGGGGCGAAGGCGGCCGCGAACAACGGCGGAAAGCTGGTTCTATTGAATCCCCAGCCGAACGTTGAAAGCGTGCTGAGGAGCAGCAATGTGGATACGGTGATGCCGATCATCAACGACGCGACGCCTCTCGCGACGGTCTTTGGCGCCTAAATGCCTTGCTCGTCGCATACGGCCGAGACTGGCTGGCGCCGCGTTTTCAGCGGCTCCATCGCGGATGTCACGGCCGCGTCGGCATGGGTCGAGCGGATAGCGGCGAGTCTGAAACTTCCGGGGAAATTGACGTTCGCCATGCAGGTCTGTCTCGAGGAACTCATGTCGAACATCGCGCGGCATGGGAAGGTTCATTCGTTTTCGACGGCGTTTCCGACCGAGACGGACGCGGATAATCCTCTCTCGATCTCGATTGACATCGACGTGCTCGCCGATCGAATTGTTATGACCATCGAAGACAACGGTCGCCCATTCGACGTGGAGAAGGCACCGGCGAAGGTCGTCGATCAGCCTTTGGAACAGGTGCAGCCCGGCGGTCTCGGCATTAACCTCATCAAGAGTTTCAGCCACAATATCGAATATCGCCGCACGGACGCGGGCAATCGTGTCACCGTCGACTTCATGCGCTAGATTTTGGTCTTGCTCCGGCGAAGCGACAGGGAACACGGAACGCCTGTGCCTAGAGACGAACAAACCACCGCTGGCGCCGAAGACCCCGTCTCGGAGCAGGGCTTCCAGACGGCGAAGGTTCTGAAGGAAATCGTGGCTTCGCTCGCGCCGATCGAACTGCGCCCTGGCGACATCTTAATGCGGCAGGGGGAAATCAGCGACGCCGCGTATTTTTTGGAAAGCGGTTCGGTGCTCGTCTACGCCGAGACGCCCTATGGTCCGGTGTCGCTCGCGACGCTCGAAGGGCCTCGCCTCGTCGGCGAGATTGGCGCCTTCGCCGATCTCGAGCGCACGGCCAGCGTCAAGGCGGTCGGCGCCGCGCGCGTGTTTCGGATCGGCCGCGCGCCACTGCTGGAGCTTGGTCGAAAATCACCGGAATTGCTGATGTCGGTCGTTCGGCAATTGGGCCAGCAGATCGATTCGGTGAACAAGGCCGTCGCGCTTTACACGAACGCCCTGGCGGCGCTCGAAAGGCGAGAGTTCGACGAAGCTATCTTGAGCGACTTGGCGGCGCCGTCTCCGCGGCTCGCGGAATTCGCCGGCGCCTTTCGCCGCTTCGCCGGTCAAATCCTCGGCAAGCGCCGGCAACAGGACGAAATGGCGGCCGCCGCCATGATCCAGAAATCCTTCCTTCCGAAGGAATCGGCCGTGAATATGACGGGCGGCGATTTCGAAATTCGAGCCAAGATGCGGCCCGCTCGCGAGGTTGGTGGCGACTTCTACGATTACTTCATGTTGGACGCCGATCGGCTGGCGGTGGTCATCGGCGATGTTTGCGGCAAAGGAACGCCAGCCAGCTTGTTCATGGCCGTGGTGGTGACCGTCTTGCGCGCCGCCGCCCGCGAGGAGGCCGACGCGGCCTCCATGATCGCGCGTGCGAACAGCCTGCTGTGCCGCGACAACGCGGCGTCAATGTTCGCCACTGCTTTCTATGGCGTGCTGGATTTACGCAGCGGCGCGCTCGAATATTGCAATTGCGGCCACAATGCGCCGGTACATATCCTCGCGTCCGGCGAGTTCCGAAGGCTCGTCGCCACCGGTCTGCCGCTCGCCCTCTATGAGAACCTGCCCGCCGCGGCCTCCAAAATCCAGCTCGATCCCGGGGATAGCCTCGTCTTGTTCACCGATGGCGTCACGGAAGCTGTCAATCTCTCGCAGGAAGAGTTCGGCGAGCCTCTGCTCCTCGAGACGCTGCTGGGGAGCCGGCACTGCACGATGTCCGAACTCGTTTCGCGGTTGTTCGCCGTCGTCGACGCTTTCGCTCAGGAAGAGGAGCAGGCCGACGATATCACCTGCGTCGCCATCAGACGGCGGTGACGGGCATCGAATGGTCGAGGGGGTGAAGCGCTTGTTCATTGGGCGGCCAGACTGACGTTGGAAGGAAATACGGCGGCGATCGCGCCGCCCTCGGCGGCGAGAACGCCGATCACGGCGAGGGTGATGAAGGCGAAAAGCAGGCGGCGCGGCATCGCGGATGTGAGCATCGGAATGGCTCCTCTTCACTTGCGCCCGTCGAGGGCATGGAGGGCATAAGACCACACAAGCCGCCACGAGACCGTGCGCTGGCGCACGCGACGAGCGGCGATCGAGAGGCGAGGGCCGCCCGCGAAAGAGGCGCGGCCACCGCGACGCAAACCTGCGGCATGGTGAAGCCTCGACAAATTCGCCATTTATCGCCAAAATAGCGGTCGATGGATCGAATGGGATCGCATATCAGTGCCGTTGTTCGCGAAAATTCCTTTTTTTGAAGGCCTTACTCCCGGCGAGGCTGAAAGTTTCGCGCGTGGCTGCGCATGGAAGCGCTTCGATCAGGGCGAGCTTATGGTGGATTTCGAAGATTGCTCGACGGACGTATATTTTATTGTTTCGGGCGACGTGCGTGTGCTGATGCGTGGCGCGGGTGGCAAGGAAATGATTTTCGGCGACTTGGGGCCGGATCAATTTTTTGGCGAGATGGCCGCGATCGACGGCGCGAAACGCTCGGCCAACGTGACCGCCTTGACCAAGGTGGAAGTATGCATCATGCCGGCGTCGGTGTTCAAGTCCATTATATTTTCATCGCCCGCGATTTGCGAACGACTGCTGACGCTCATGACGACCAGACTGCGCGCGTCGAACGCGCGTCTATTCGAGCGTTCGGTGCTCGATCTGCGTCACAGGCTTTATGCCGAGCTGTTGAGACTGGCGCATCCGCGCCACGGCGTTGAAGGCCAGTCGATCATTTCGCCGCCTCCATTGCAGCAGGATCTCGCGGCGCGCATTGGATGCCGTCGCGAGCAGATCAGCCGCGAGATTCATGCGATGATCGAA
>PLZT01000007.1 GCA_003152255.1 Methylocystaceae bacterium
TTGCCGGTCTTCCCGGCGCACCGGACTTCTTGAAGTTCAAAACGAGGTTGTTGCCCGGGCTGAACGCATAGCCCTTGCGCGCGGTGTACTCGCCAAGGAAATAGCAGCTGTCCGAATCCGTAAGATACGAATGATCCGGTCGGATGAGATCGTCGATCTTAGTGAGACGTTGAGGAAAGGTGCTGCTTGATGTCATCATAATCCGTGACGCGAATAGCACCCTTCTCTGCAAACTTTGCGGGCCAGGTGAGCTTTTTTGTTGCGGAAGCAGCTATCAAGGATGAATAGCTTTCGACCCTGTTGCAGAGCGGCGCGCGCCTGGATCAAGGTCCCGGAAGTCTCACCGGCTTCGACGATGATGGTCGCCTCGGTGAGCGCCGACATCGTGATGTTGCGTTCCGGGAAGAACAACCTGTTCGAGCGGTAATCCTGCGTTTCGTAACGCTGCACCGGGACCTGGCTGATGACGAGGAAATCCTTGGCAATGCGTCGTTGCAGTTCGGTGTTTTCGCGCGGATAGGTGTGTGAGAGCGGCGTCCCGATCACGGCAATCGTGCGTCCCCCCGCCTCGATCGTCGTCTCATGTGCAACCGTATCCACTCCAGCGGCAAGGCCGGAGACGACCGTGAATTCATCCCGCACCAGGGCCTTCACCAATTTACGGGTGCGAGCGATGCCTTCGGGACTCGGTTTGCGCGTGCCGACTACCGCAACAGCGCGCGATTCAGCCAAATCCCACCAGCCCTGGAAATAGAGCAATTCGACGGGATATGCGGCATCGCGGAGCTTCTCCGGGTAGTCGCCAGCACCGTGTACGCGAACACCAAAGCGCGTGATCGCGGCCTGACGGAATTTCTCCTGGACAAACGCGGCATATTCGCTCGCCTTCGACGTGGATACGAACTCTGACGGCACGGCGCCTGGGCGTGCTGCGAATTTCTCGGACAGCGTCTTGAAGGTGGTTTTGGGTTGCGCCCATAGCGCCTCGTAAGCACCGAGTTCGCGGAGAGGTGACACCGCGCGGCTCTCAAAATCGATCTCTTCGAGCGCCAGTTCCGGTGCCATCATCAGTCCTCCGTCCCGTTTGTTGATCTTTCTGTCGGCACCCCAGTCTGGGAGAACATAGTGCGAACTGTCAAGCTGGATATTACTATGCCCGGATTAGGTGCCGCGCGCCATAGTGCGCGGTGGCTGGTCCTCGGCCGTCGCACCACGCTGTTCCACATTAGGGGATGCCACACGATCTGTTCAAAACGGCACGCTAAGCGAAAGCTCTCGTTATTTCAAAGGCGTCCACAAACGAACGTTTGGGGGCGATTTTCGTGTCTGCATCGATTCCGCGAGTTTTCCCTTGCAAATACCTATTTCAGAATTCCCGTCAAAGGCAATCGGCAATCGAATGGGCTACTAACGTGCGGTTTTGAACAGATCGTGTGGCATCGCCAAGCTCGAGCCGCTCGCCAAACTCGCCGCCATGGGATGAATGACCAGTTGCGAATTTGATGCGCGCGCCGTCAGCTCACGTCCCGTTAGTTGCACGATGCGGCAACGGGAGCATCAACATGAGGCAAGGGAACATTTTGAATGAGGCAACGGCGGTGTCGCTGGCAACATTCCTGGGTGAGGCAATACGCCATGCCCTTTTGGGTCGCTGAAGTCCTACCGCTTGCCAAAGATGCGAGGCCTGGGCGAAGGCCGGCGCTTTGCCAAACACCCGCCGCTATCGACCATCGAAAAACATCGCCGCTCAAGCTGAAATCAGGCGTGGACATGGCGTTCGGGCTCCACCGACAGGCGCATGCCGACGGTCTTCAGGACAGCCAGCAAGGTCTTGAGCGTCGGGTTGCCTTTTGGCGACAGCGCGCGATACAGCGACTCGCGGCTGATCCCGGCCTCGGCCGCCACGGCCCCAAGCCCGCCATAGGCTTCCGCCACGGTGCGCAGCGCCAGCAAGCCGCCGGCCCGATCATCGGGATTGTCGAGCGCTTCCATCGCGGCCTTCAGATATTGGATGGCCAACTCCCGGTCGGCGCACAGTTCGGCGACTTCTCGCTCGTGGTGCGAGACGACGCCTTTCAGCTTGCTCATGATTGCCTCCCCTTCCATTCCGACCACAATTCGATCGCCCGCTTGATGTCCGGCGCCTGGCTGCTTTTGTCACCGCCACAAAGAAGGATGACGATCGCCCTCCCGTGCCGGCCACAATAAACCCGGTAGCCAGCGCCGATGTGAACGCGAAGCTCGATGACGCAAGCCAACCGGTTCGCAGTCGCCAAAATTGCCGGCCTGCACTTGCCGCAAGCGAACTCGGATGCGAGCCTGCGCTGCTTTGTCACGCAAGGCGTCCAGCCATTCCGTAAACGGTTCGCGGCCATCTTCGCGCTGGTAACGAAAGATTTCGATCATACGCCGGTTGTAGCTTAAAAGCTACTCCGTGGCCACTGAGAAAACGCTTTATCCCGCCGCTCTACGTTCGCGCCCGGCCTTTGCCACCTTCCCCCGGAGCAGCGCCATCAACACCGGCCCGAGCGAAAACTCCCCTGCCCTGGCTTTGGCGGTCAGAACCCGCAGATAGCCGCCGGCGCTTTTGATCTCCGCGCCGCGTTGCAGGATCGCCGCGATGACGATCGACGTGTCGTGTTCGCCCATGACCTCCAGGGCCTGCGCCCAGGCATCCGGCGACACCCCGATGGCCCGGCGCACCGTCGCGGCCGTGGTCGCCAAATCGCGCCAATTGTCGATCTCGCGCTTGGTGGCGTAATCGAGGATATCGGGACAGGCCTCCAGCACCATTCCGAGAGGACAGGTTTTAGGCGCCACGAGTTTTGGATGATGGACGTTTGGCGACTTGGGCGCCGATGGAGAGGGCGAGCCTTGGTCGTTGGACGGCGACGTTTCGCCCCTGCCTTTCCATCGCCTTCAGGGATTGCATTTGCCGCCGCAGGCCTTCGATCTTCTCCTTGATATGGGTCGTTTTCGCCTCGGACACGTCGTCGTGCTGCCGGTCGGCGTGGTCCAACGCGGCCAGGTAGCGCGCGATGCTGGCCTCCACCTGCTCGATGCGCTTGGCGACCTTGGCCACCGTGAAGTTCCTGTCGCGGTTGTTGACGGCCTTGAACTTGCTCCCGTCGACCGCCGCGACAGACCGGGTGAACAGATTGAGCTGGCGACACAGCATGACGAAATGTGCGCAGGCCGCGCGGATCGCCGGACCATTGTCGCGGCGGAAGTCGGCGATCGTCTTGAAGTCCGGCATCAAGCGGCCGGTCAGCCACAACAACTCGATGTTGCGCTGGGTCTCTCGTTCAAGCCGCCGGCTCGATTGGATGCGATTGAGATAGCTATAGAGATAGATCTTCAGCAGCGTTGCTGGATGATAAGCCGGCCGTCCCGTCGCTTCCGGCGCAACACCGGCAAAGCCCATCGCCGCAAAGTCAAGTTCGTCGATGAAAACGTCAATGACGCGGACAGGGTTCTCGTCCGTCACATAATCTTCCAAACTGTCAGGGAGCAATGTCGCTTGCCGCCGGTCTTCGCTCTCAATGAAACGCTTCATTCCGCCCCCCTCAGCGGAATCATTTTAACAGATCAATGCGTTTCCACACAGGCTGGACCCAGTGCGGCAGGGTGATTTACTAAAATCACAAACCGCTTGAACGGATTGGAATTATTTGATTCGAATGGGGCTTTCTGATTCGGAGAGCCTTCCGTGAAGC
>PLZT01000566.1 GCA_003152255.1 Methylocystaceae bacterium
CAGCGGCGATTTTCGTCATTCATCCTAAAAGCGGCGGTTGAAGACTGATTGGCGTTCAGCTTGCGCCTTTTTGCTACTTTTGGTTGCGTCAGCTTGGCGCGAGGCGCGGCGGCAGACGTAACGATCGCCCATTCAGGAAAACCTCGAAGGCTTTCGACAGGATCGCCCGCCAACGTTGCAGGCTCGTCAACTGCTCCGCATTTTTCGTCAGGTGACGCAGAAACGAGGCGACGGCGTGAAGCGCCTTGGCGACGGGGATCGACTTGGCGTGTGAACTGGCGATCGCAATCGTCGTCTGTCGCGCATGTCGCACACGCGTGGCGATAGCGTGCAGCAGCAAAGGTCGGCTGGTGATTGCCTCCCTATGCCGGTTGGGTTCGGCGAGACGCGCAAAAATGTTCCACCAGTCATAGAACAACGCGACAAGGCTTGCAGCCAAGCGGCAACGCGCGAGGTCGTGCGTGGTGAAGCCGCCCCAGCCCCATTGGTTTTTCAGTTCATCGAAACCATTTTCCGCATCGCCGCGATCGCGATACAACTGGCCGAAGGCCGAGAGTTCCTCGTCAAGGGAGGTCACCAGCACGCTGTATTCATAGACCTCGGCGTCGGCGCCGACTTCGACGAAAGACAGCTTTTGCTGACCATGTTCATCGGTCACAGGCGCCGCCAAAGTTCCTTTCGCGCGACGCCGCAATACGATCGCGCGACGTTGCCGGCTCCATCCCTCCAGCCTGACCGTGCTCTCCTTGGCTTCAAAACCCTGGCCGGCGTTGATCCAAGCGCTTTGCGCCGACAGCTTTGCGATCATGCGTTTGACATTGCTGGTCAGCCGCAGCTTGAACAAATAGGCCACGCCACGTTGTTCCGCTTCGCGCATGATCGGGTCGTTGCCAAAGCCCGCGTCGCCGCGCAACAGCACGGGCCATTGATCCCGCGGGATGCGATCGAGCAACGTCCACAGGCCGGGCGCGCAATGCTTGGACGAGTGCTCGTTGCCAGCGCATACATCGACATCGAACACCAGCCGCGCGCCGGCCATCGAATAGGTGTGATAGCAATGGCTCGGTCGCCCGGGCTTCTTGGGGTTGTAGCCGACAACCGCTCCCTCTTGATGGCCATAGAGCGGCTTGACCGTCGTGTCGATGTCGAGGATCCACGGCTCGGCAAGCAGCGGCGCCGTGCAATAATCCAGATGACGCCGTAGCCATACAGCGCCTTCGTCCTCATCGATCGCTTTGAGCGCGCGTCGAACAGCGTCCTCACTGACGATCTTGCTCATGTCGAGAAGTTCGGGCAGAACGCCGTCGCCGCGCAGCGCCGCGATGTGCGCGTAACGTTTGTGCCCAGACAGCATCGACAACATCGTAGTGCCCAACACGTCACCTTTCTTGGGCGCGTTCGGGCTCGCGTACTGCAGCGGACAATCCGCCACAAAGGCGTCGAACAGACCCGCCGTTTTCAGAAAGTCGATGAAAAACGGCAACTGCCCAAGTGGCGTCATCGCCGCCCCGGCGTCCCATTCGACATGAACTGGCCCCGCGAAACTATCCACGTTCACGCCAGGCGGCAGGCCGTGGTCTGCAACCGCTGATTGATCACCCATCGGGTGAAGGCGAGAGAGGGCAAGATTGAGCGTCATGACTCTGATAATGCATGATTCTCATCCCATCAAAAACGTACCGACTGCTGTTTTTAGGTTCATCCGATGGCTAAAATTATCGGCGAGACGGCTCGAGCTTGTAAAGAACGCGAGCTTCGTTCGCGTCGCCGAAGGCGATGCTTCGCATTCTTGACAAGCTCGAGCCGCTCGCCAAACCCGCCGCCATGAGATGAATGCCCAGTTGCGAATTTGATGCGCGCGCCGTCAGCTCACGTCCCGTTAGTTGCACGATGCGGCAACCGGAGCATCAACATGAGGCAAGGGAACATTTTGAATGAGGCAACGGCAGTGTCGCTGGCAACATTCCTGGGTGAGGCAATACGGCTCGTCATCCTGATTGTCGCGCGAGAAGCGGGCTCGTGCTGAGACCGCCCTCCAAGAATTTCATCGGATTACCGCTGAATTGGCAAGGTTGAAACCGAGTCCATGGTGGAGGCGGCGAGCGGGATAATCCCATCAATCGAGCGAACGCCATGGGCGTGCGGCGAGAAGCAACACTGGAGCCTTTATGAAAAAAACTCTCCTCGCCGTAGCGATCGTCGCCCTCGGCGCGCCATGACGGCCTGCTCCCAGGAGAGAGCCCTGGACGGCACGCTCGGCGCCGTATCTGGGCTGGTCGTCGCTGGCCCTATAGGCCTCATCGCAGGCGGCGTCGTCGGCGCGACGGCAGGACCGGCTATCGCTTCAAGCTGGGGAGTTCGCGGAGATCATCACGGCCGCCGACGCTATCGCCATCATCGCAGGTATCGAGCTGGGATTTTCGCCAGTTGCATCTGCTTCGGGTGGCACGAGCGCGGCGACCCCTCGGCAGACATGATGGGGAATAAACGTCGCCACGCTTTTTCTGACTCGCGCTCACGTTGCTGTTTTGCAAAATATGGAAACGCCTCGGGATCGCTGATGTTCTTTGCGATCTGTGCCTAGCTACTTGACCCCGTGCCGGTAAGGATTCACAGGGCGTGGTTCACTCATACTTGGACGTTGGCCCAGCTCTTCGAGGAGCGGTCGCACAGCGTCAAGTTCCGCGCCAAAGCCGCCCCAATCGCCGGCCTTCAGCCGCATAATAGCGCGGTCATAGTGGCCAAG
>PLZT01000289.1 GCA_003152255.1 Methylocystaceae bacterium
CGCCATCGATCCTCGTTCCCTGCCTTACGTACGAGGGAACCAAAATTTGGGACACGCTGGCCATCGGCGAGTTCCTGAACGAAGTCGCGCCGAAAGCCGGGCTGCTGCCAACCGACCGCACGCGCCGCGCCCACAGTCGCTCGATCTGCGGCGAGATTCATTCGGGCTTCACCTCGCTGCGCTCCGCGCTGCCGATGAACCTCAAGGCGCATTTCCCCAACTTCAAGGTTTGGTCGAAGGCTCGGGGCGACATCGCCCGCGTCACGCAGATCTGGCGCGAATGTCTCGACGCGCACGGCGGTCCCTATCTGTTTGGCGCGATTTCCATGGCTGATGCGATGTATGCGCCCGTCGCGACGCGCTTTCGCACCTATGACGTGCAGCTCGACGAAACGAGCCAAGCCTATTGCGACCAAATTTTCGCATGGCCGGCCATGCAGGAATGGATTGCGGAGGCGCAACTCGAGAAAGACGAAATCGAGGAGCTGGAGGTCGAATTCTGATACGTTTTGCGCTTGATCGGCTCGTTCAGATCCAACGCCCTAAGTCCAACCCAAGCCCCTCACCTCACCTCTCCCCGCAAGCGGGGAGAGGGGGCGTCAACGCGGCTCCCTTCGCCATAAATTAATGTGATAACAATGATATATAAGAATGGGCGGATCGCCGGCCGTCTCCTCTCCCCGCTTGCGGGGAGAGGTACGGTGAGGGGCCTGGGGCATTTCGCGCCGCGAAGCGATCAGGCGGAGTTCGTATGACCTTTCGATCCGCGTAAATCAGGCGCGTCAAAAGAGACGGAGCCTATGCCGCGCGGATCGATTCGTCGCCCGACGGTTTCCAAGCCCAAAAGCCGCTTGATCTGAACGGATACTCCGGTTGTAAATGGGCCAATGACAGTTTTTCGATACATAGCCCTTCCCGTGGTCGCCGTGTTCCTCGCGACGACTTGCGCAAGTGGCGGCGACAATCGCTCTACGATTCCAATGACTTTGACCCAAAGCGATTACGGCGGAGGCCGCATCTACCTTCCAGTCCGATTCGGAAATTTCATGGGGTCCATGCGCCTCGATACGGGGGCCTCCACCACGCGCGTCACGCTCGCGCCTTGGAACAAAGATCTGCCGTCCGTGGGTCAGAGCGCTTCTACCGGGGCGTCGGGGAGGACAACGGCCTGTGAAGACGTTGAAGCCAAGAATGTGGAGCTTAAGGCCTCGCGGGGGAACAACATCGCGCGTGCGCAATATGAAGTCACGCGCTGCGCGACGGGCGATGGAGATGACCTTCTGGGGCTCGACTTTTTCAAAGACGCGCGTTTCACCCTGGATTTCGAGCGCCGCGAGATGGTGTTTTTTGGAGAAGCCCACACGACTGGTCGCCCCAAGCCATTTCGATTGATTGGCCCCGACCACCGCCTGGTGGGAATCGAATTGCGGGCAGGCAATACGGCGGCCGTCGGGTTATTCGACACGGGAGCGGAGATTTGCGCCGTTGATCAACAGTTCGTGGATAAGCACAAGAAGCTGTTCACGCCAGTTAAGGGTAAAGGCAACGCCAGCGAAGCCGGCGGAAAACAGTTTTCGCATAAAATGTACATGATCAAGGCGCTCGATCTCGGGGAAGGCCTGGTTTCGCGCAACGTCTATGCAATCGCCTATGATTTCGGTGTTTTGCGAGAGGCGCTCGGTCGCCAGACGCCATTCATACTCGGCTATAATTTTGTGAGCGCGTTAAATTGGGAATTGGATTTTGCGTCTCCCGCTTCTCCGACATGGAATGCGAGGGCGAAATAGACAATTCGGGATGTATCGCGCCAGAGGCTGAGCGTCGCCGATAGGCTCACAGCCGTCGTCTTTGCACTCGGACAATGGTTTGATCCAACGCTTGCAGGAACCGGGACCGGTTGCCTGAGGAAAATGGCGGTGGGCCGCCAGTGATTTCGCCTGTCGAGCGGATATGCTCCATGAGCGAGCGCTGCGCGAGAGCCAGACCGATCGAGTCCTCTGTAAAGGCGCGACCATAAGGCGCGATAGCATGGGCGTCCTTCGCCAATATGCGCGCGGCCAAAGGTATGTCGTTGGTGACGACCACGTCTCCAGCAACGACCTGCTCCGCGATCCAATCGTCGGCGATGTCGGCTCCGGCGCCGACGATTATCCTTGAGATCAGCGGTGATTGCGGGATTTGCATAAAGCTGTTGGATACAACAATGGTCTGCAACCGGTAGCGAGCGGCGACTTTGTAAGTTTCCTCCTTTACCGGGCAAGCGTCGGCGTCGATGTAGATTTTGATCGTCATGACCGCGCCTTAGCATATTGGACATAGGCTGTCGCTCGTATCTCCGGTCTCTCTCCATCCCTATGGAACTCTCGCGGATCCGAGCGCTCCGGCCGCCACAAACTCTTGATACGCCCGCGGCATTAACCGCGCGAGGAGCGCGCCCCATGCTCGCTGCCCGCTCGTGTCGGCGATCAGATCCTGGCGGATCTCGATCTCAACGTGAGGCAGGCCACGTCGCTCGCCATGCACTGGAATGGTGTAGTCCGACGCATCGGACACGCTATAGGGCTCGTTGTCGCCGATGAGCAGCCCGTCTTCGCGTTTCAGCAACGCCATCAGAATTTCGGCGAAA
>PLZT01000749.1 GCA_003152255.1 Methylocystaceae bacterium
CACTTCAACCTTGATTCCGCCAAGGATAAAGCTAGCGAGGGCGACCGTCTCATATGGCTCTAGACCGAGCCGTGAGACGCGCCTCATAAGTCAAAAACAACCCTATTGAGGCGCTCAAAGCGCCTCATCGGCGCGTCCCGCTGAGGTATGCCCGAATGAGACGCCGCGCCGCCCCTCGCCCCGCCGGGTTCCCGCGCTAATTATTCCATCAGCCGTGGGTTCTGTCTCCATCGCCCTTGCGGTTAGGGCCGGGGCTGGCGTGGGCGCAACGCGCCATCCCCGCCCGTTGGTGGTCTTCGCACCGGTCGCGGCCCTTCCCTTCTACACCAGGCGCATTGCGTCATAACAAGCTGTTTTGCAATGCGTTTCAGCTACGCAAATCTTCGGAAGCGTTCTCAAACGATCGTTTTAAAGCGCGCGCGACATTGGAAAGCCAAGCCATCCGGCGAGGCTAAAGCCGACACCGCGTATAGGCAAACGCGGCGATCGCTTAGGGCGGGCCGCTGGCGAGGCTTTGCGCTTTTGGGAAGGGGAAATTGCCGGGCGGGCTGAAAAGCGCGCCCACGGGCAAATCCGGCGCGCCCTGAGCCTAAACACTGGAAGGCGCGGGGCGATTATCAGGCGGCAGCCTACCCGCCTCCGCTGGCGGCAGATTACCCCCAGATCGCGCTGGTGCGTTGACGTAAAAATCCAAAGGCGCGAGGCTGCATGCCTCGGACGGGTCGGCAAGCGACCGGGAGTCTACATCAGACGGAAAAATCAAATGCACTCGATTGGCGAAGTTATAAAGCAGTTCGAATTCAACGTTCCCCCATTGTCGCACCCGATAAAAGGAAAAATCGTCAAACACCTTTCTGGAGATGGAAAGGCTAATTACACTTGGTCGATTAGCCACTATTATCGCGGCGTATCTGGAGCGGGCATTTATTTTCCGACCCGTGTGACGAGCCCCTCGCCGGAAGAAGCGGAAGAGGACTTCCGCGCATACGCCGAAAGTTTCGTGCCAGACCACGGAGTCAAATTTAACGAGGGCTTCTGATTCGACCGTCAGAAAAATATGAGCAGACGAGTCGGGGCGACGGCACTGAGATGGGACTCAAATCAATGTGGATTTTGTCATGATCTGGTTCATTGTCGGAGCTGTCCTTGGCGGTGCTCTAGGTGTCTTAAACATTTTGAGGAACCCAGGATATGCGAATTATCCTGTCCAAGGCTTAGTGGCTTATGCTGGGATTGGCGCGCTTGTCTTCGGAATACCTTTTTGGCTCTTGGCGAAAATATTTTGAGTTTCGAGAATCCCTTCCGCAAGTTCCATTATGGCGCTTCTCCGAATCCCCACAACAGGCGGGATTCCGGCGGCAATCGCCGACGCGCGCCGCCTTGGCGCCGACTGGATCGTGATCTCCACCGACGCCGCGCAGATGGTAGCGGTGAAGGGCCAGTTCGACCTGATCATCGACACTGTGCCGATGATCCACGACGTCAATCCCTACATTCCGACTTTGGCGCTCGACGGGACCCTTGTGCTGGTCGGCTATCTCGGCGACCTCGAAGGCCATCGCAGAGCAGACGGGGCGGTGAGGGCACAACTTGCGTGGCGGTGGCCGCCAACTCTTCGAACGCCAGCGCCAACTGATCGACCAGGGCCGCCGAGCGCTCCGACCGTTGACCGTAAATGTGACGCTCCAGCTTGGCGATCCGTGGCTTCTGCTACGCGATCAGCGCCATGTCTTCCGACGCTTTGGCGTGCGCGACCGCCAACTCCGGGGAGACCATATCGGCATGACGGCGTTATTGCAGAGATCATCCCTTTGACCTGGAACCTTCAGAGATGTCCGACTACGACCTCTACTACTGGTCCGTGCCGTTCCGCGGCCAGTTCGTGCGCGCAGTCCTCGCCTATGCCGGAAAGTCCTGGACCGAAGGCGGAGACGCCGCGATCTCAGAGCTGATGAACGGGCCGGCGAAGCATATGCCGGTCCCTTTCATGGGCCCGCCCATGCTCATCGACAAAAAGGCAGACTTCGCCATCGCTCAGATGCCGGCCATCATTCTTTATCTGGGAGAGACTCTGGATCTCATGCCGGATAGTCCTGTCCTGCGCGCCATGACCATGAAGATCGTGAACGACGCCAATGACGTGATCGACGATATCACTTTGGACGGCGGCCGCGAGATGTGGACGAAAAAGCTCTGGCAGGATTTCATACCTCGCCTGAAGAAGTGGATGTCGTTCTGGGAAGAGACCGGCCTCCGCCACGGCCTGAAGGCGGACTCGGGCTTCCTGCTCGGCGGTAAGGCGCCGGGCATCGCCGACATCGTGACAGCCTGCCTTTGGTCGACCATGACCGACCGCTTCAGCAAGATCGAGGCGATCCTTGGAGAAACCGCGCCTATGACGGCCGCGCTGACGCGCCGGATTGCCGATCTGCCGCCGCTGGCCAAGCTAGCCGCCAAGGCGCAGCAGGAATATGGCGACGCTTATTGCGGCGGCAAGATCGAGGCCTCACTGCGCAAGGTCCTGGATGCTTGAGCACTGGAATTCCTTTCAACACGCCCAAGTCAAGACGGCCGCTTTTCGACCAAGGGACGGGACCGTCAGGACAAAACGAATTACCGCTCCTGGCGCATCGGCGACAAGGAGCGGTCGCCGAAAAACCCGCCGGTTACGGCCGCTTTCTGGCCTGTCGCGTCGATTGTCGAAATTCGTGAGTTTCGAGAACGCCAACCCACGTTCCATGGGCCTTCCGCGAATTTGCGTGCAAAGGGCGGAGCGGCATTTGCGTAGTCATGTTCGAAAGTGCTTCGTCCACCGGATGGCGCTTGCCAAGCTGACGCCGCAATGCGCGGCGGCCTGGCGACACGACATGCCGCCCTCGACCGGCCATCATAATTGTCGCGTTGCACGTCGTAGACCCGCTCGCACCCTGCGCGACCGAGAGCATCGCGTTGAAGGTCGAGGCTCTGCTCACCCGTTGATACACGCATGTAGCCGATCAGCATCCGCACGCCCCCCGCGCGCCTCTTCCATAAACCTGCTTTGGAGAAGGTTTATCGGCCATAGATTTCTGGACGGGTTTATACGAGAAATCGCGCCCCTGGTCGCGATGAACGCGCACCCTGATGATCATCGCATCAAACCGGGGTTTGTTGCGAACGCAAATAGGCCGTATTTCAACCCACTTGGCGCTGTGATAGACATCGTCCCGCGCGAACTGCGCGATCGAGACGGCGACTGAATCATGATAGGCGGGGCGCTACCCTCAATCCCTTGAAGGCCGCTGGGTAAATTCGATGGGCACGACCGCCGACAAAATCACCAAGGCCATCCTCGCGCACGAGCGCTCGGGCGTCATCGACCTGTCGTCCTATCGCGCCGCGAAGGTGGCCGTAGAGGACGCGCGGCTCGGCGACGACCGCCTTCGCGAACTGTTGGCGACGGGTTACGATCCCGCGCATGCGGCTTTCATATACGCGCAGAACTTCGCTTCGTTCCTGTCCGAACAGATGAGCCCCATGAAGGAGCTTCGACAATACGCTAGCATCGTCGGCAAGGCGGAAG
>PLZT01000675.1:0-583 GCA_003152255.1 Methylocystaceae bacterium
AAATGGAGATCGCGCTCGCCAACACCCCGGCGCCGGGGTCCGGCGACTTTCCGCTCTGGCTGGTGGACCGGCTGTTCCGCAACCTGCTGGTCGACGTTTCCGGCAACACCCATCGCGCGGAAATCTGCATCGACAAGCTCTATTCCCCGGACGGCCCGACCGGGCGCCTCGGCCTTGTTGAATTTCGCGCTTTCGAGATGCCGCCGGACGCCCGCATGAGTCTCGCCCAGCAATTGCTCCTGCGGGCGCTCACCGCCTGGTTCTGGCGCGAGCCGCGCGAAGGAGCGCTCGTGCGCTGGGGAACCGCGCTGCACGACAAATTCATGCTGCCGCATCATGTATGGGAGGATTTCGCCGACGTGCTCGGCGATCTCAACCGTGCGGGCTACGCCTTCGAGCCGGAATGGTTTCAGGCGCAATGGGAGTTCCGCTTCCCGCTCGTCGGCGCGGTGACGCATGACGGCGTGCGTTTGGAGTTGCGTCATGCGCTCGAACCCTGGCATGTCATGGGCGAACAGGGCGCGCAGGGAGGCACGGTGCGTTACGTCGATTCCTCGGTCGAGCGGTTGCAGGTCAAGGCGCA
>PLZT01000675.1:591-6583 GCA_003152255.1 Methylocystaceae bacterium
CGCTCGCTGGGCGGCTGCGTCTATCACAGCTCCCATCCGGGCGGACGCAGCTACGATACTTTTCCGGTCAACGCGCAAGAGGCCGAGGCGCGGCGGCTGTCCCGCTTTCAGGAGCACGGCCATAGCCCCGGACGGATCCTGCCGCCGCGCGAGGAGCCGGCCGGCGAGTTTCCGCTGACGCTGGATCTGCGGAGGAGCTTTGCCTTCTGAACGGGCCCTCGGCCGCCCCGCCGCCGACGCCGACGCCTTGGACGCGCTGCTCGCGTCCTGGCTCGCCGGCTATCGCGTCGCGCCGGGAGCGGCCGACGAACTGCTCGGGGCGGACGGGCGGCCGCGCGAACATTGGCTCGCCCTGCTCGGCGCGCTCGCGAAGCTCGGCGAGGCCGACATCGACCAGCGCTTCGCCAGCGCCAACCGGCGCATAGACGAGATGGGCGTGACCTATCGCGCGCCGGGCGAAGCGCGCGAGCGCGTCGCGCCGCTGGCCCGCCTGCCGCTATTGCTGCCGCAAGCGGAATGGGAGGCGATCGCGGCCGGAATCGTCCAACGCGCCGAACTGCTCGAACTGATCCTGCGCGACATTTACGGCGAGGGACGGCTGATCGAGGACGGCGCGCTGCCAGCGACGGCGGTGACGGGCTCGCCTGAGTTCGTCCGGCCGATGCGCGGAGTCGCGCCCGCCGGCGGCCGCTGGCTGCGCTTTTACGCGGTGGAGATCGCGCGCGGCCCCGACGGCGCGTGGCGGGTGCTGGGCGATCGCGCCCAGGCACCCTCGGGCGCGGGCTATGCGCTGGAAAACCGCCTCATCATGGGGCGGGCGGTTCCGAGCCTGTTCCGCGACATGAAAGTGCGCCGGCTGGCGCCGTTCTTCCGCGATTTTCGAGCCGGCCTCGCGAGCTGCGCGCAGCGCGTCGATCCGCGCATCTGCCTGCTGACGCCCGGCCCGTTCAGCGAGACCTACGCCGAGCAGGTCAACCTCGCCCGTTATCTCGGGCTGCTGCTGGTCGAGGGCGAAGACCTCGTGGCCAATGACGGCAAGCTCTATGTGCGCACCATCGCCGGACTGAAGCGCGCCGACGTGCTGTGGCGGCGGGTCGACGCCGATTGGTGCGATCCGCTGGAGCTGAACGCCGCCTCGAAGCTCGGCGCGCCCGGTCTGCTCGAGGCGATCCGCCAGGGCGCGCTCGCCGTCGCCAACATGCCCGGCGCCGGCCTCGTCGAGGCGCGCGCGATCATGAGCTTTCTGCCGGCGCTGGCGCGGCGCCTGCTGGGCGAGGAGTTGCGCCTGCCCAATGTCGAGACGCTGTGGTGCGGCGACGACGCGACGCGGGCGCGAGTTCTCGCCAGTCTTGACACACACCGCGTCAAGGACGCCTTCGCGCCGGCGCCGATGTTTCGAACGACCTTTCCAGGCGGCGTCGACGCTCATGGCCTGCCGACGGCGGCGATGAGCGCCGCGCAGCGCGAAAAGCTGGTCGCGGCGATGATGGCGCGCGGCATGGATTTCGTGGCGCAGGAGGAGCTGACTTTCTCGACCACGCCGGCCTGGGTCGACGGCGCCTTGACGCCGCGCCCCTTCGCGCTGCGCGTCTTCGCGGCGGCGACGAAGGACGGCTGGCGGGTGATGCCCGGCGGCTATTGCCGCGTCTACGAGCAGCAAAGCGGAGACGCGCGGCCTCTCCATGTCGTCGCGCCCTGCGCCGACGTTTGGGTGCTCAGCGAGGGCGAGATCGAGGCGGCGACGCTGCTGCCGCCCGCCGACCACGCCCGCATCGTGCGCGTGCTCGGGAATCTGCCCAGCCGCGCCGCCGACAATCTGTTCTGGATGGGGCGCTATCTAGAGCGCACCGAGGCGGTGCTGCGCATCGTGCGCTGCCTGTGCAACCGCCTCACCGAGACGCAGGCNNGCGAGCGCCAGCCGATCGACCGGCTGCGGCGGCTGCTGATCGCCTGGGGCTGCGTCGAGGAGGAGGCGCGGGAATCGCCGGCCGCGGCGCTGGCGCTCGCGGCGCTCGCCGACGCCGAAGCCTATGGCTCGGCCATCGCCAACGCCGCGCGCGCCAAGGGCGCCGCCTCGATTATCCGCGAGCGCCTGTCGCAGGACGTCTGGCAACTGATCGGCGGGCTGCAGACGCGGCTGCGACAAGTCGCGACCTTGGGAGGCGGCGCGCAAAATATCGCCGCCGAGCCCGAGATCCTCGATTGCGTGGAGCGCGCGCTGCATAAGCTGGCCGCGCTCTCGGGCCTGTCGGACGAAAACTTCAACCGCGTCGCGGGCTGGAACTTTCTCGACCTCGGCAAGCGCATTGAGCGCGCGATCAACACCTGTCGTTTCGCCCGCCAGTTCGCCGACGCGGAGCCGACCATGGACTCGCTCGACGCGCTGATCGAATTGATCGACTCGCAAATCACCTATCGCAGCCGCTACATCTCGGGAGCGGCGCTGGCGCCGGTGCTCGACATGGCGATCCTCGATCCGTTCAATCCGCGCTCGGTGAGCTTTCAGGTCGCCCGCATGGACGATCATCTCGCGGCTCTGCGGGCGCTTGTCGACGACGGCGTGATGGAGAAGCCGCGCCGGTTGGCGGTGCGGCTGCGCGCGGAACTGGCGACCGAGGAGGCTCGCGGCCTATCGCCGGGCGCCATTCTCAAGATCGAGCAACGGCTGTGCGGCCTCGCGGACGCGATCGCCGAGCGTTATTTTCTGGCCGGCGGCGACTGGCAGCGCCCCGACAAACGGTCCCAACTCGGGTGATCTACGACATCCGCCACGTCACGACTTACAGCTACGCCGCGCCTGTTTCCGCGACGCGCTGCGCGCTGCGATTGAGCCCGCGCGGCGACGGCGGTCAGCGCGTGTTGCGAAGCGCCATCGAACTGACGCCCGAACCGACGCGGCGACGAGAGCGGCTCGACTTTTTCGGCAATCGCCTCGTCGAGGCGCGGATCGACACGGCGCATACGAGGCTGCGGATCACGCTGGAAGCGCGCGTCGCGGTGCGGCGGCGACCCGCGCCCGCCGCCGCGCTGACGCCGGCCTGGGAGACCGTGCGCGCGAACGCCGCCGCGTCGAAATCGCTCGACGCCCAGTCGCCGGCGCATTTTCTGTTCGCGGGGCGGCTGACGCCGTTGCTGGAGCCGATCACCGCCTATGCGCGCGAAAGTTTTCCGGCGGGGCGCCCGGTTCTCGAAGCCGCCTTCGATTTGATGCGGCGCGTCCACGCCGATTTCGCCTACGATCCGAAGGCGACCCAAATCGCGACGCCGCTCGCCGAGGTTTTCGCGCGCCGCGGCGGCGTCTGCCAGGACTTCGCCCATATCATGATCGCCGCTCTGCGCGGACTCGGCCTGCCGGCGAACTATGTCAGCGGCTATTTGCGCACGCTGCCGGCTCCCGGCCAAAAGCGGCTCGAAGGCGCCGACGCCTCGCACGCCTGGATCTCGCTGTGGTGCGGTCCGGCTTTCGGCTGGCTTCAACTCGACCCCACCAACGACGTGTTCGTCTGCGACGATCATATCGTGCTGGCCATCGGACGCGATTACGCCGACGTTTCGCCGATCGACGGCATAATTTTGGTCTCTGGACCGCAAAAGCTGTCGGTGAGCGTCGACGTGAAGGCGGTCGAAGGTCGAAACGACGAAGCGCGGCCGGAGCGCGGCCGCCTCGACGCGCGGGGTTAGGGCGCGAAAGACTCTATTCGCTCGCTTGCGCGACAAAGCACAGACGGCCCTGGTTGTGGCCAACGTTGCGCGACAAGCGGCTGGCGCCGTAGCCGCGCCGTAGTAGCAGCCCCTCCAATTCCTCCGCGCCATAGCGGAAGAATCCCAGCTCATTGCGTAGTCGCCGATAATCCGAAAGATACAGCCGCGCGAGGCTCGCCGACGCCGCGCCGAGAAAGCCTCCGCGCCAGCCGAACCGCAACAAGGCGGCGGCGTCGTTCAGCGGATTGGAGCGCGGCGTCGGGATGTCGGCCAGCAGCAGCCGCCCGCCGGTCTTCAGCTTGGCGCGCCAAAGATCGAGCAGGCGCGAAAATTCGCTTGGGCCCAGATATTGGATCAGCGAATTGGCGACCACGAGATCGAGGGAGGCGTCGGTCAGCGCGCCCAGCGTCCCGTCCTCCAGAATCTCGATGCGCGGCTCATTCCCAAAGCGGGCGCGCAGCTTTTCCCGCACAAGCGGCGCGCCGTCATAGAGCAGCAGCCTTGAGCATTCCCGCGCCAGCCGGGCGGCGAAAAGCGCCTCGCCGCAACCGTAATCCAGCACGAGCGAATCGGGCGAGGGGACATGCGGCGCAAGATCGCGCGCGACGCCTTCGTAATGCAGCTCCCTGTGGCGGTCGCAGGCGTAGATCGCCGTGTCGCCGTTCCAGAAATCGAGCCAGCTTTTCGCGCCGTTCCGCCGCATCGTCTGTCCCTTTGGGCTCCTCGCGAGTCTCAATATTTCCAGATGAGCCCGATCGAGGTCGCGGTTGGCGTCGGCGGAAACGGGCCGGCGCGGCGCAGCGCGGTCAAGGCCGCCTGATCCAGCGCCGCCGAACCGGACGATTGCCGCAGCGCCTGATGCACCATATGCCCATCGGGATCGACGTAGAAAGTGATGACTCCATCCCCGCTTCGACCGCCGCCGACGGGGTGGAACTGCCGCTTGATATAGCCGAGAACCACGGAAAGATAGGTCGGCTTGGCGGTCCCGCCGTTGATGGGCGCGGTCTTGGCCGCGCCGCCGATTTGAAAATCCGGCACTGGCGCGAGCGAGGCCACCATGTCCGAGATCGACTTTTGCTTCTCGCCGACCACCGCCTTGGGATCGGGCTTCGTCGGCTTTTTATCGGTTTTCGCGCCGGGCTTCGGCGCCTGTTCGACGACCTCGGCCTCGCGCTTATCCTCTTCCTGAGGCGCGGTCGCCTCGGGCTCCTGCGCGGGTTGCGGCGCGACCTCCTGTTGCGGCTTCTGCTTGATCGGCTCCGGCGTCGGCGCGACCTGTTCGTTGGGCTGGGCCTGCTTTTGCGCCTTGGTCGCGTCGTCGGGCGCCTCGCGGTCGAGCTTCTCCTTGTTCTCGGCGCGCGGCGCGTCGAAAGCCGGCTTTTCGTCGAGCGTGAGCTTTTCCTGTGGCGGCTTGGGCTGCGGTTTTTTCTCGGGCTCGGGCGGCTCCGGCGGCTTTTGCTCGGGCGGCGGCGGCGGTTGCTCGGCCTGTTGCACCGGGGGCGGCGGGGGCTCGTTGACGACCTCGACCGAAATTTCCTCCTCGGGCGTCGGGATGGGCGCGCCGATCCTGTCCATGAAGATCAGAAAGGCCAGGATCGTGATGTGGACCAGCAGGCAAGCGACGAACAGGAGAAGAAAGCGCTTGCGCTTGACCGGAACCGGCGCGTCAAGCCGCTCGTCGGACGCGACGCGCAACAAGGGCGTCGTCGCTGGCGAAGTCTCGGACGATGCAATCACTTTAACGCCGCGCTCCTGTCGAGGGCTTGGGCCGCCACGCGGCTCGAAGGGGCCGTCACTGCTAGGAGCGAAGCGACGCCGCAATCCAGAGCCGGCCCAGTGCTTCGCTTCGCTCACAGTGACGCCGCCCCCATGCGACGAGTCATTTTTAACAGCCAATGGCCTGAATCGATAGACCGCATATTCGTGGACAAGTCTTAAGGTCAATCTTGGGGCGAAATTTTGTCGGCGGCGCGCTAAACGCGCGCCTTGGCCCGTTTTTTGGCGGGGGAGCAACCGCGCTTCTAACGCTCAGCCCGGACCGCGTTCAGTCCAACGGAGTTTCCGCATCGGCTTCTCGATGCAGAAACTCTAAAGTCTTTTTTAAAGGCTCAATTCGCATTAGCTATGCATAACCCCGTCTGGTAGGCTGGCCTCCTGCACGCGGGAGGCGAAGATGGACCGGCAAGAATACATGGCGTGGCTCTCGGAAATCGACGAGCTATCGGCGGACCAGCGTGCGGAAGCCGGTCGGGCGCTGGCGGGGCAACCGTCCCTGGAAGCCGTAGTC
>PLZT01000103.1 GCA_003152255.1 Methylocystaceae bacterium
CCTCGGTGAATAAGACGGGCTAGCTCATTCCGTGCCTATCCGGTTAAGACAGACACCTACTACATATAGAGTCGCCGATGGGCCGCACCGACACCGCCTGATTGGCCGGACGTGACCCCAAGCCGCCCTTCTCTCTTGCGCCTGCCGGCACCGCGAGGGTCCAGGCGGCACCTCGCCTGTCCGCGGCAGGAGGCGACCGCGGCAAAACAAGCGCGCCATGGCCGCTGAAACGTTCGGCACCGACGCGCGCGCGTGGTTTCGACGCGAGTGCGCGTCGCTCGCAGGGCGCTCGTCGACCTTCGCGACGGCGTATGCAAGACAATCGTGTGCGCCGCGCTGGCTGGGGGAGACTTAAGCCGTTGAGCGGTAAACGACAAACGATTGTTGCCTCCTGTTGTCGCGCTGGATGACATCGAGAATTATGCAATTTGTATCACGTCACCGTAACTCCCCGTAATTGCCGTTTGTGGATCTGCCCGACGAATTTTTGGTTCCACTTATTGTGGTTACTACTTATGAAACGCCGAGTTGTGCAATGTATGCCCGCACCTGTGTTGTTCTCGGGTTTTCGGGACCAAAAGTCGAAATATATATCTTCAACACTCAATTGAAGAGAAGCCGTGCTCTGGATATCTCTCCTCGATTCCGAAGGAAGATGGCAAGTTGTGTAAGGCTCATCGCGGTATCGGGATGTTCAGGACCGAGCGCCTTCTCACTGATCGCCACAGCTTTCTCAAGGCGTTGCCGGGCGGCTGCGTGTTTCCCCTGACTATACAGGACAGACCCAATATTAAGTAGAATTCTTGCAGTAAAAGGATGGTCAGGACCACGAATAAGCTCAAAACGCATAAGTGCGAGTTCGAAAAGGCGGAGGGAAGCTCTCAGGTCACCGTCAGAGTAGTACAATCCTGCAAGGTTAGCTATGCTCGTCGCTGTCTCGGAGTGCTCAGGGCCAAGCACTTTTTCTCTAATCTTCCGCGCACGCTCGAGAAGCGGTCGTGCGGCGATAAGGTCGCGTTTGTCCCAAAGCAAAACTCCAAGGTTATTTAAGCTTGAGGCCGTGTCGGGATCGTCAGGGCCCGCGGCTTTTTCCCTTATTCGCAACGCACGTTCAAAAAGCGACTGCGCCTTGACGCAGTCGCCTTGGCTATGAAAAAGCAATCCCAACCTATCAAGGCTTGTCGCTGTATCAAGATGCTCTGTGCCTAGCTTCCTCTCCCTGATCGCCACTGCGCGTTCATAAAGCGCCCGCGCGCGGGCAAGGTTACCCTGGGATTGAAGTAATCCCGCTAAGTTGTGAAGGCTTACAGCCGTATCGGATTGTTCGGGGCCTAGCGCGGCCTCTCTTATTGCCAGCGCACGCTCAAGGAGCGGCAGCGCGGTGTTAAGGTCGCCTCTGTCCCAGATTATAACCCCGAGGTTGTCTAGGCAAATCGCCGTGTCTGGATGTTCGGGACCAAGATGTTCTTCGATCCGATTCGCAGCATCCCGCCACAGAGCGGTGATGCTCGGATAACGCACATAGTGCCTGAGTGGCGTTGTCCGCTGTCTAAGCCACTCTGCATAACCTTCCACACCTAGGGCCCAGCGCAAGTATGACGCCTCGGTCAAGGCGACGATAGTTGCGTTTGTGAGTTCCAAAAACGAATTGACTCTCGCTCGCGCTTCAAAATGCTCGAATAGAGACTCTATCGAAGTTCGGCGTATTTCTGGCGCCAATGTCTCGCGGAGCGACTCGGAGATAGCGTTATGCATGGTAAGGAATCTGTCCCCGCTTTCTGTGACAAATGACAATTCGGAAATCCGTTTGAATTGATCAAGGGGTAGCGCCGTCCCAAAAGCTTGAACCACATGTTCGAACGCAAGGCGGTCAAATCGTTGCGTGACGGATAGTCGTTCTAAAGTGATTTGAAGAGGGAGACCGTAGTCGCGTAAAACGCTTCTCACAATCTCTTGCCGGCGAGCCTCGAAGCTTTTGGCGACGACTTTGAAATTCTCTGGCGCAACAGCGCCTGATACAGATAACGATCGCCAATGCTCAACCAAAAGATCGAGGAGCAGCGGGTAGACAAACGCTTTGGCTTCCGAGGTTTCCCTTGCGCCACCGATAATGGCTTGGCGGATCGCCGCGTCAGCAATTGGAACAGCAACAAGATAATCATCGGCGTCTTTGTCAGGTAAGCCGCCAAGGCAATACTGAGCTTTGTCGAGATCATTATGCCATTCGGGATCATTTTCCCATGGCAAACGTTCTCGAAGGAAAAAGGTAGCGAGCAAACCGTTCGAATATTGGATGAGTGCACGAATGTTGGCATCGATCGGGTTTTCTTTCCAGCGTGAGCCGGCGCCGCCTTCATCAAACACGCGCTCATATTCATCGACAAATAGCACCAGGCGGTCGTCCGGATGTCTCGCGATATAAAAATTTAAATCCTGCGCGAGCATCCAGGGGAGGAGTTTTGAAAGCTCATAAGGTTTTTTTAGCTCGCCATTTGTGTAAAGTGCTTTCAACGCTTCTCGAGTCTGGAAGAGATAAGCTTTTTTTGCCTTGTTTATGGCCCATTTGCCGCCCTTTTTAAAAAGGAAACCCAATCCCGGAATCTCTCCGATGAGATCGCCAAGCAGATTTATAGCTTCATCGCTTTTGAGCCACTGACCCGCGGCGGTTGCGCCCTCGTCCACTCCCTCGTTGGCGCCCTCAGTTAGCCTTTCCAGCCAAGGCCTTATAAGTTTCGGAAAGGCTTGGTCAGGCCGTGTTTCCTCCCAAACAATCGCAAGGGCTAGATCGAATGCCGGAAGTTCAACGCCGGATTTTGCGAAACTGTTTCTAATACAGACCAGCACAAGGTCCGGATCGTTCTTGTTACGGTTATGCAAATCTAGTTCGGCGCGTCTTAGGAAGCTATACGAAGGCTCAACAGAGGGATCTAGCTTACGAAACAGCTCGCGGCAAAGTGCGGTTTTTCCCTGGCCACCGATGCCGTAGAAAACACAAACAGTTGAGCGATCCGACGGAATTGCGAAGGCCGCATCTTCGAATTGTTTTTGCGCCATCGCACGATCAACAAATATCTTGTTTACGGCTGGAAAAAGGGTTTCTCGGAGCGGAGCCATTGCAGTCTTCTCCATGTATTCGTGCTGTACGTCGCGATCTGCGCGACCGCTCAAAAAGTGGCGTAATGCCAAGATCCTCGCGGATCGCGGCGTTACGGTGACGAATTCGGCGCCTGGGTTCCCCGTTGACGACCTCGCGCGCCGAAACTTCAATGACTCGAGCCCCGTAGCTCGGCTCAAGGCCGGTGGTCTCGAAATCAAGAACGACAAATCGACAGAAACTTGGCGATGGCGTCATGAATCTCGGGCGTCGACTTGCTCTTGACCGAGACCACGAGGCTTCAAGTCGGAAGGCCTTGTCTGGCCAGCCACCACGCAAGCAGCGCAATCGGAATCCCCACGAGCGCAAATCGACGAAGCCGACGGCCTCTACGATGTAGCCGGACGTGCCGGAAAGAAGGCTGCCGGGCAAAGCGCCACCACGTCACTGGACGCTAACGCTTTTCAACGCGCTCGATGAGGCGTCGCGCAGATGGCGCAGCACGGCGAGATCATCGCCATCGTCCAGCGCCTGCGCCGGCGTGCGGCCGTCAGCCAGGCGCGCGCCATAAATGAAGACGTGGCGTTCTCTGCGCGTTGTATGTAGGTCAAGCAGGAGGCCAGGGAGCGACCATGCTCCGATCGGCAGACGCAGGCCCTTGCCCGGTCTGTATTCATCGATCTTATGGCGGCCGATTCGGCGCCTGATGCGTCTCTTTGACTGCGTCATACTACACCGCGTCGTTTTGAACGCTCCAGCGCGTCCAGCTGCGCTTCCGTCGCGGCGAGTGCGGCGAGATTGGCGTCAATGCGAGTATGCGCGCGGTCGGCGTGTCGCGCGGCGCTGGCGATAAGGGCGATAAGGCGGCATAAATTGCGTTTCGAGGTCATGGCGCCAATATACCGAAACGCGCCGCATTTGGCGACGCGTCCGGAGGCGGCGATGAGGGACAACGATGCGGGAGAAAACTTTCTCGAACCTACGACCCGCTGATCAAGAGTCAGCTTTTTGTATTTCTGAGCTGACCGCTAAACCCCTTGTAAAAATTGGGATTTTCAAGCCTTGTAAATCGCAAGTTTCGGCTATTGGTGCAAAAGGCTTATCCCTTAGCTTCCGGGCCTACCAAATATGGTG
>PLZT01000019.1 GCA_003152255.1 Methylocystaceae bacterium
GACGTTCTTCAGGGGCAAGGTCAAACCTCCTAAAATTGCTTGGGGTTCAGACATCTTCAATCGCAGCGGCCGCGACCTTAAAGCGCGCAGCTCCGCCAAACTGAATTCTCACACGTCCTCCGAGGGTTACAGCATGTCGTGCCCCTTACTTTGCACCGAGAGTGAAACAGACCCTCTTCGCGTGAGAATATCGAACTTCGCGCCGAAAAAGACCCCCTAGTCGCGCGTGAGACCAGCCAATGCCTCGCCATGACCCGGGCCTCCCACTCGGACCATGTTTTCACCGAGCCGGAACGACAAATTGCGGACAGCGTCAATGTCGTTGCATCGCACGGCCGCTTCGCTCTCGGACACCAGGCGATCATGCAGTTCCTTGTCGATCGCTAGATGCCGTTCTTCAGCGAGGTGCTCGAAACGAGCGAGCCAGAAGCCCGGTTGCTTCGCGAGTTCGCCAAACAACAGATCACGGGCTTCCTGTAGCGAACGCCTAGCATCTTCAACTGCGTGTCGACTGGACTTCGTCAGTGCGTCTCTTGCGTACCCCGCCAATCGATGGATTTGTGCGTTGATGTTCGCATCGACCTCCGAAGCCACCTGGATCGCAAAACCCTCCACGAATTGATCGATGTCAGATCGAATCGCCGATCGAACGAACTCCGGTTTGTTTTTTATCCGTGCCACCTCTTGCCGGATTAGACGCGCTTCCTCGCTGATGCTGCGTCTGGTGTCTGCATCATGAGATAGCTTCAAGCCCTCGCGCAGACGAGTAAGACGGTCGCGCAGCTTTGCCATGTCGCCAGAAACTTCGCCGCCGAGCGCACGTTCAAGATGATCCACATCTTCCCGCGCGTCTGCGAGAGAGTCCGTCGCAAACCTTATACCGTCCTCGTTCTCGAAGCTCTTGTGGCTTATCGCGGAAATGTACATTTTTCCGCTACTATAACTTTTGTTGATCGACGGCAATTGTAGTTCACATTTCAACAAGCCGTTTTCATCGACCGTCCAGTCGACGTAGACCTCATCGCCTCGACGAATGACATCTCCCTTGTCTAGTTGATCAGATGAAATGCGTATCATGCCTACAGCTAAGTTCAAGGCGGGATCATTAACCCCCTCAGCCTGCTCATAAACCTCGAAGTCAAGGCACGTTCCATCGCCAGCGCGCAAGTCACGCGCAGCTCGAAAGTGCTCAATCCCGCGAGCGGGCAGGAGGGTGCCCTTCTTAACGAGCGTGGTGAGGGCGTTTTGCTCAGCCCCTGAGGACCCAGTGACCACCTTCACCGCCAAGTCATGCGTCATCGGCATGCCCGTAGCGCTGGCTGCGGCGCGAAAGATCACCAACTCTGCAGTTGCATCTGGACGAGGCACGCCTTGATCGTCGAAAACCGTCATACGGATGCGGTTTTCGCCTTGCTTTATAAGGGGAATCTCTCTGATTTCAGTCAGGCCCTCAAGTGGTATTTGGCCGCTGGTCCAGCCCTCCTCGGTGTCGGCCTGTATGCGCAAGGCTCGATTTTCGAGAGCCGTCTCTGCCCTTATCCTGATTCGTGCTAGCCTAACCGAGGTCCGCGCGGGATAATCATAACGAATGTCTATTTGTTGCGAGTCAATCGACGGTGCAGCACGTGGGTTTGAGGATCGACAAGCGCCCAATCGCCAACAGCAAAATCGCCGGCGTTGGCGTGAACAGGAAGGGTTAGTTGGATGGGGCCGGTTTGAGATATCGCCGTCAGGCGGGTGCGGTGAACCGAGGCGATACGGCAAGGATCAAAGGCAAAATCTTCGCGCTGACGCTGATCTTCAAAAAAATCAGACCATCCGAGATTTCGCAGAGATATCGAGTCGGCTAAATCGGGGGAGATTGTCACCATTGCGACCGCAGGCGCTCATTCGCGGGAACCCGTGCGCCGACGTGGGTGTTAATGGGATTGGGCGTCCCTGTCGCCGTTCCTGAGGCAAACAGCTCTGTGGCTTTCGGCTTCATCTCGACATCCTCAAATCCGGACGCGCTCTCGCCGCCGCCAAAATTCCATATGGAAAAGTGACGCGGGAGGTTCGGAATCTACTCAGGTCCGGTTCCGTCACGCGACCCCTATCTCGCCAGATTGCTCACCCTATTTTGAAGTGCGATTGCCCTGCGACAGGCGCCGCGGCGTTGGAAAACCGCGCTCGTACGCCGCCATGCTGCGATGGCGTCTTGCTTCAAGCACGAAAAAGGTCGCCGCGAGCGGTGACCCTTCTTCTGTCAGCCGATCACGACGGAAAGCCGCCGCAAATAGTGCGCCTCAGATTTCCTTTAGCTGATCGGCGGATGCCTTGCCGGTGCGCTGGTCCTTCGTGATCTCGTAGCTCACCTTCTGGCCTTCGCGCAGATCGTTCAGGCCGGCGCGCTCGACCGCGCTGATGTGAACGAAAACGTCCGCGCCACTGCCTTCGTCGGGTTGGATGAAGCCGAAGCCCTTTTGACCATTGAACCATTTCACGGTGCCGGTAGACATTTCATCTCTCCAAACATTTCTTAGGAGCTGGCCCGCGTTCGCGGGGCCGGGTCGATCGATGTTTGCAAGAGGTCGTCAGCGGCTTCGTTTCCAAAGCAAGTCCAAGTCGTCAGGCCGAAAATCGATAGAGGATACATAGGCACCCGCGAAGCCGAATGCAACGCCGAATCGCTCGCAGGCGCCGGTCCAAGCCCTCGCCCTGAGGGCGGAGACGATCTCGCGACAGGAAAATCCGAGACCCTTTCCCAAATCTTGCAAGCCGCGGCCATCACGCCGCCCCGTTTTCGGAATTTCTGTAGGCGAGCCGAACGAAGGCCGTCCGAATCGGGATTTCGGGAATCGCGCCGAGAAGCCATCTTTGAACCGTTAACGTCCGCGTGGCCACAACTCGAACGCGCAGATAGCATTTGATTTGCTGATGTAAGCTTGGGGTCGGGAGTTGAATCCCGAATGGTGCTTTGAAGCGGACCGTCAAATTGCGATCTGTCGTCAACGACGGCAGCGTGGCCAGTCTCTCCAGCAAGGCAGGGCGCTCGGGCGAAACAATAGCTTGAGCCCTTTGCTCATGCGCGAACGACGAATCAGCCGGAAGCCGCCGTCTTCAACTTCGACAGGGCGCGGATTTTTACGCGCATGCTCGCTGGTTTGGCGGCGCCCTTGACCATCTCACCGGTGGCGGGATTGCGGACCAAGGTCCCCGCCCTGCGCGCCGGCACTTTGCGCAGAGTCACTTTCAACAAGCCTGGCAAAGTGAATTCGCCTACGCCGCGCGGATGCACCGATCCGAGCAACACGCTTTCCAGCGTAGCGAAGACGCCCACGGCGGTCCTGCGCGGGATGTCGTTCTGCTCGGCGATCAGGTTGATGAGCGCCGCCTTGGTGAAGGTTTCCTTGACCGGGCGAATGGGCGCCGCTTCGCGCTTGACGGTTTTTGACTTGCTGACTTTTGCCTTGGCCAAAGCTGCCCTCCTTGGATTGGATGGGTTTCTGGATGCTGACGGAATCGACGATTACGTGCTCGCCTTCGCCGGTCGTCCGCGCTTGCTCGGCGCGGCGGCGCTCGCCTTCTTGGGCGGCGCGGCGTTCTTACGAAGTTGACCAAGCCCCGACTGCTTTGCCAGTTGCGATCGCGCCGCGGCATAGTTGGGGGCGACCATCGGATAATCCGACGGCAGGTTCCATTTCGCGCGGTATTGATCCGGCGTCATGCCGAGGGTCGCCAGGTGCCGTCGCAGCGACTTGAATTTCTTGCCGTCGTCCAGACACACGAGGAAATCTGGCGTGAGCGATTTGCGAATGGATACCGCCGGTTCTTTTTTCTCCACCAGCGGGGCCGTATCCACCGGCCCGCGCGCGAGCCTCTCCAATGCGGCGTGCGTGGAGTGAATCAGGGCGGGCAGTTCCGCGATCGGCAGAGAGTTGTTGGCGACGAAGGCCGCCACGATCTCCGCAGCCAACTCGATCGACTGCGAAGCTTCTGCATCGGATGTCGTCATGGGCGAATTCCTTAGAATTCCTTAAAGGTCAAGAAGAGCAGCGATACTCAGAAACCGGGCATTGGTCGATACCATTGTGGAGATTTACTGTGGATGGCCGCCGAACCTGAAATCGGGAAAGCCAATTCGATCGAACCCTGATCGTGCCAATAACCCGCTGGGCTCGCTTGACCGGTCGAGACGATCTGTTCGATTTTTGCGCCCGCCGTTTCGGTGATGACTGAAATCTTCTCGTCGCCTGAACCCGCCGCTGCGTTCGAGAAGAGATCGCCCGACTTGATCAGGATCGCCTCCAGCCCGCGATCGACGCCCGAGCGACCTTCAGGCCGAAACAGCATTTTTTTGAGGCTCACCGGGAAGATCGGCGGGCGGCTCCGGAAGATTTGGTTTCCACAAAATAATTGCGGCCTTCCCTGTCTCGGAGAGCGAATAGACGCCGCGCTCGACCCTGACGAACCAACGGTAGGCGTTGTGGAGCAAGATTTTCTGCGCGTCCGGAATGGCGCCCTTTAGGTCGCGAGGCCGCGCCGGCGCCCGCGCTAACGCCGCCGCACATGCCAGCGACTGCTGACGATAGGCGGTCATGATTGGTCGGCGCGTAGCCCCGCCGGTCGTGGGATCTCCCTTGCGCCGCCGATGCTCGTCAAGGATCTTGGAACGGCGTTTCGCATTGTGCCTGGGCCGCCAGGGCGCGGGCTCAACAAAAACTTCCACCCTGCCCGAATTGAACACGCAGAGCAGGCCGAAGCCGAGCAGACGGCAAAGTCGTTTGACCCGCGGATCGGATTCGCGGCCGCGGCCGCGCAGCGAGGCGCGAACGGCGAGCCATACCTCGTCGCAAGCGGTCGAACGGTCCACGGCCTGAAGCACCAAATCGAGCGTGAAGCTCAGTTTCAATTCGCAGATCACCAGCGCGATCGGCGCGCCGCGATCTACCGCCACGATGTCGCAGCCGCACACCTCGCCCTTGACCTCGAAGCCCAAGCCTTCGAGGAAGCGCTTCACCGGCGCATAAAGGCTCGTTTCCAATGTTCGCCCTCGACGCGTTTCGCAAGTCGCCGCTCGTCAACGAATCACGGTCTCTGTCGAGATAACACCGGCTCTTGAAGCAACGCCATCCGAGAATCCTGAAGGCTCCGAGAACCGGCGCATGGACAGCGCTGCCCGGGCGGAAGGTCGGTCACCGACCGCTCGCCATAGCTCGACATCATGGCCGCGTCTCAAGGGACAGCTGACCTACCAAAATTGTCGTCGATGGCGGCCTGTGTGACCTGCAGTTTAGAAGGCCCTACCGTGTATGCTCGTCGAGAAACTGGCGACATGCATTGAAGTCCTGCTGATAGCCTTCGGGCAAGGTCACCTTCTTGGAGCGTGCGAGGTTTTGCGCGTAAGCGACCATTTTGTCGGTCGGCGCCTTTGAGCGAGCAGGTCCTTCCTCATGGGCGCGCGCGGCTGACGCGGTAGGTTTCGTCGTCGATGCCCGAGCCGCTTGACCCCCGCGACGCGAGCGAGCCGGTTTCGTCTCCTTCAATTTGGCCCGGCTGCCGGCCTGCTCGCTGGGGCGCCGGGGTCCCGGTCGACGCGTCGGCGCGGAGGTCGCCAGATCGACTGTTCCGACCGATCGCTTGAGCAACGCGTCGATCAACTCCTGGGCGGCGGCGGCGATGCCGTCGATCACCTTGCGATAATCCGCCTTGCCGACGACAACCTCATCGAGGCGCATCTCCCACAACGCCGTCATTCCAGGATCGACGAGCGCAGGCGCCGCGCCGCGCAGAAGCTCGAAAAGTTGCAGTCCTGCCGGTGTCGGCAGCACCAGTTTGCCATCAGCGGCCAACAAATTTTGCCGTTTCAAGCCTTTGATGATTTCAGCGCGGGTCGCCGGCGTGCCGATGCCCTTGGCTTCCTTGAGGCGCTCGCGCAGGGCAGCGTCTTCGACGAAGCGCCATGCGTTCTGCATCGCGTCCACCAGCGTGCCTTCGTTGTAGCGGGGCGGCGGTTGGGTTCTCTTCGCCTCGACCCGTGCGTCGGAAAGGCTCGCGGTCTCGCCATCACTCAGAGACGGCAGCGTTTGCTCGGCTTCCGCCTCGGCGTCTGGATCGACCGCCTGATAGACGGCCTTCCAGCCGAGCCGCAACGGAATGCGCCCGACGACCCGGAACTCCGCCGCGGCGCCGCTTGGAACTGGAATCGACATGGTGACGACGGTCTGGCGATATTCGTAGTCGGGCATCACAGCGGCCAGATAGGAGCGGCAAATCAGCGCGAACAGCCGTTTTTCGTCCTCGCTCAGGCGCGGCAGCCGGGTTTCAAGGTCGTTGAGGACATTGACGTTGGGCACGACGGCATGGTGCGACACGCCTTCCAGAGCCTTGTCGCAGAAGTGGCCCGACATGCCGGGGCGGATCACCGGCGGGGCGATTTCCAGATGGGCGAATCCACGCAGGCGCGTCAGCGCGGCGACGATCGCCGGCGCGTCGGCGATCTGATTTTCAGTCAGGTATCGCGCCTCCGCGCGCGGATAGGTGATCAGTTTCTTGCCGTCGCCGTCATATAGCTCCTGCGCCACCGACAGTGTCTTGTCGGCAGTCCAACCCCAGCGTTGGCCGCAGGTCTTCTGCAACGACGGGAGATCGAAGAGGCGCGGCGGCGCATGATGCTTTTCGTCGATCGAGACACCAAGGGGCCCCCGATATCTCGTGGCGGCCTTGGCGATCGTCTCTGCGTGGGCGCGGTCCTTGATCCGCATCTTGGCCGCAGGGGCATGACGCATCTCGAAGCTGCCGTTTGCGACGGTCGCCGTGGCGACGACCTCGAAATAGTCCTCGGGGCGGAAGTTCCGGATCTCCAGTTGGCGGAGGCAGACGATGGCCAGCGTCGGCGTCTTGACGCGCCCGATTCCTATTACGCCGCGAACCCCGGGTGTAAGCAACATCTTCGTCGCGGTCCGCGTAAGGGAAAGATTGAAGATCTGGTCGGCCTGCTGGCGCGCGACCGCCGCTTCATAGAGCGGACGCATCTCCGCGTTCGGCTTCAGCCGGGCGAAGGCCTGCTGGAGGGTCTTCGGATCCTGCGCCGTGAACAACGCCCGCCGCACGCGTCCGCGATAGCCGAGATGATCGAGGATTTCCTGACCGATCAGTTGACCCTCGCGGTCGCAATCAGTCGCCAGGATGACGTCGTCGCAGGACTTGAGCGCCGCGGCGATGGCTTTGAGTTTCGCCGGCTTGTTACCCTCGGTGGCCGCGCGGGTCGGGTACAGCCCATCCGGCTTGAGGACGACGCAGGACCACTGTTTCCACGCGGCGTTGACTTCGTCGGGCTCCGCCAGCCGCAGCAGATGCCCCTCGGCAGGTAGGATTTTTCCGAACCGCGCGCCAAAGGCGGCTCGGAGATCCTTCGCCTGACTGGCCTTTTCCGTAATGATCAATGTCGCCATGGTTCACGCCGAATCGGAGGAAGACCTCAGCGTAGTTCAACGACGAGAACAAATAAAGAACACTTGGTGCGTCGGCACACCGGCAGTTCGTCGCCGTTGACGAAGAGAGGCTGCACTTGCGCTGCATTCAAGTCCGGGCGGTCTGTCGCGCCGCCGAGTTCCGTCGCCGGCCGACGTCTTGCGTCGCCGGCTGCTTGCTGGCCGCGAGAACGATCTGCGCGCAGGCCATGGCGTCGGACAGGGCCTCATGGTGGTTGAGAGCGATCCCGAGATGCCGGCAGACATCGGACAGCTTGGTCGGGTGGATGTTCCAGGTGCGCCGGGCAATCTGCACGGTGCATCGAAACGGCAAGGACGGCGCAGGAATTCCGTGCCTGGCGCAACATGCGTGAAGCACCCCTTTATCGAAAGAGGCGTTGTGCGCCGCCAAAAACTCGGCCCCCTCGAAGAGCGGCGCGATGGTCGGCCAGAGTTCCCCAAAGTCGCCCGATTTCGCCACGTCCTTCCATGTCAGCCGGTGGACATAGGTGAATACGAATTCTCTGGTTGGCGGTTTGATCAAATGAACCGCCTTGTCCACAATTTTGCCGCCGACCACTTTCACGAGGCCGACCGAGCAGGCGCTGTTGGACCCGTAGTTCGCGGTTTCGAAATCTATCGCGACGAAATTCATGATCCCCTCGAACTTGGCAGTGGGTATCCGGGGCACGAATCCTAGTACCCGGAATCATTAGTCGG
>PLZT01000446.1 GCA_003152255.1 Methylocystaceae bacterium
ATGTCGAAAAAGGACTTCGAAGCGCTTGCCGATTTCCGCTATCAGTTGCGCCGATTCCTGCGCTTCAGCGAGGAGATCACGCGCCGACATGGCGTGACCCCGTTGCAATATTTGTTGCTGCTCAACATTAAGGGATTTCCCGGCCGGGAGTGGGCGACGGCGGGGGAACTGGCGGAACGATTACAGGCGAAGCACCATGGCGTCGTGGCGCTCATAACGAGATGCGAAAAACTCGGCCTTGTAGGCCGCAGAGTGAGTTCGCAGGACAGGCGTCAGGTCGAGGTGCGGCTTTCGAAAAAAGGCGAAGCGCTGCTCTCAAAATTGGCCGCGCTCCATCGCGCCGAATTGCTCTCGCTTAAAGTGAATTTCGTGGTGCCCGACGTAAGATCATTCAGCCAGGACGACTAGGCTCTCCCGTTGACGCCAGTCACACGGCCGGAGAGCCTGCAGATTTCAAGATGATTCCGTCAAGCAGAACATGAAATCGCGCAGCTTACACGTCAGATGGCATCATCAAACCCGGAGGCTGACTCTTCGTCCGCGCTCCTCGCTTCAAGCCATATGATCCCTGGTTCTGCAAAATCTCGGGGCTGGGGAGGCGGCTTGTCCAAGGGTGGGCGAGCCTAAGGCTCGACGGGTTTGGCCATAGCGCAGGGGGCACCTACTACCGCCGGAATGCCGATCTTCCGATAGAAGGGTTCGTGGACATCTGACGCGCGATCGGAGGATTGAGGATCGCCGTATTTATAGCCATTTTTCGTCGTCGAATCGACGGCTTGTTTCGGTGCCTGAGCTTGGTCGACGCTGTTCGCGCCGGTCACTTCACGACCAGCACCGGACATTGAGCGAGTTGCATCATGCGATCGGCCTTGCTGCCGATGATTCGCTGATAAAGGGCCGAGTGGCCTTGCGCTCCGAAAACAAGCAGGGCCACGTCGAGATCGGCGGCGAGTTTGACGATGACGTGCACCGGACGCCCCGCGACGACGTGGGTATGAAGCGTCACCTGGCTTTCTTCGGCCATGGCGCGCGCGCGCTGGAGGACCACTTCGATTCGCCCTCCCACCTCTCGCGTCACCGGGCGATTTTCTTCGATCGGCCCCGGATACGGGAGTTCCTCGACGCACACCGTGTGCAATTCGGAGCTGTTCAGTTTGGCGAGCCCGAGCGCTAATTTGAGCGCCCGGAAGGAGTGCTCGGAGCCGTCGATGGCGTGCAGAATTTTGTCGAACGTCGGGCGGAAGACCTTGGCTTCGTCATGCTTCACGACCAGCACCGGACAGCGCGCGAGTTGCGTTATGCGTTCCGCCTTGCTGCCGATCAGGCGTCCGTAAAAGCCCGAATGGCCTCGCGCCCCGATAATCAGCAAATTCGCATCGAGATCGGCGGCGAGTCTGATGATGTCGCGCACCGGATGCCCCGTGATCACGTGCGTATGAAGCGTTAGCTGGCATTCTTCGGCCATTTTGCGCGCGCGCTGGAGAACGCCCTCGATGCGACTACCCGCCGCTCTCGTCGCGTCGCGGGCTTCTTCGATCAATTCCGACACATAAGGCGCTTCCTCGACGCAAACCATGTGCATCTCGGAGTTGTTCTGTTTGGCGAGCGCGAGCGCCAACGCCAGCGCTTGAAAGGCTTGCTCGGAACCGTCGCTGGCGTGCAGGATTTTGTGGAACATTTTATGCCTCTCGGATTATTCGCCCTTTTGCGACTCAGCCTTCTTTGCCGTTGACAGGAGGTGATGAGGCACAAAGAAATTACTGGCGATCATTGTCGGAACGATGCCGGACGCGATGACGGCGCCGACCAGCACCGAATATTGGCCTTTGTCGATAATACCATGCGACAGGCCATACAAGGCCGCGATCGCTCCGAAGGTCAGTCCCGACGACATCAGAAGCGCGGAATACATGCCCTCCTTATGCGGAGAACCGTAATATCTGGCGACGGGATACACGGCGATGCTCTTTGCCGCGACTTTACCGATGAGGAGTAGAATGAACGCCACCGGCGCCGAGATAACCGACGTTAACGAGACCAGATAGCCGGCGCGAATGAAAAAGAAAGGCGTTAGCAATCCGAAAGTCACGGTGCGCAACCGCCGGATCAGCGAATGATTCCTGCCGACGGTCCCAGCGAGCGCCATTCCGATTGCGTAGGCCGGAAGCACGGCCTCGCTATCGGCCCAGGTGGCGAGCGATCCCAGCGCAAGAAGGAATAGAAGCAGGAATTTCGTCTCGAGTTCAGAGGGTAGTCCACCAAATCGACTGAAGAACCGAGGCGTAAGCCAGAGGAGAGCCGCGGCGCTCGACAAGGTGAAGACAATAAACAACGCCGTCCTAAACGTGAAAGGCGTAAAAATAAGCCCCAGGGCGATAACATTCCCAAGATCAGTGACGAAGCAAGCGCCAAGCAGCACCTTGCCGAAATCCGTACCGTTTAAACCGTGTTGCATCATCTCGGTGTAGACGACCGCCACCGAAGTTCCCCCCAGGGCGACCCCCGCGAGCCAACTCGGCATGACGCCCCATCCGAGCAGATAATGAGCCACCGCCGCGCTAAGAAAGAATGGAACGAGGAAACTGACGGAGCCAAGCGAGACGGCCTCCTTCCATTTGAGTTTGAGCACGTCCGGCTCAAGCTCGGCGCCGGCGAGAAAAGTCAGCAGCATCACGCCGACGCCCGAGAGAAACTTAACCCAGGATTCGTCGCTGCCCAGAACTCCCAACCCGATGGTCGCGCCAAGGATCAATTGGGCGAGTGTTCCCATTACCACTTCGGCCATCGCGGAGGAGATGCGGAGCCACTTCGCCAGCACGCCCGCGATCAGCGCGAGGCCAAACCAAAATGCCGCAAGCGCCCAAACTTCGGTCATGTCTCATCATCCTTTTTGTCGCCGCGCTCTCGCGACGCGGCCAAAGGCCTACCAAGGCGCATTCGCGCCATGTCGAGCGGATCGGGCCTTCCCGCGCGAAGGAACCCGGATCAATCTGGATCCTGCGGCCCCGCGCCTTTTGAAAAGCCGCCTCGGACGAGCCTCGGCATCCCGCGCCGATGAATTACGACGCTCCGTAACGCATCGGCAGATATCATATTAAGCATTATATCACAACGTGATATTATGCCATGCGCTTTGGAAAGTGACGTTGCGCAACCTAGGAAGCCGCTCTAGAAGCGGATACTCACGCTGCTTATGCCGCATTCATCACGTACGTTCACGGCTACCTCAACGCGCGCCTCGCGGTTAAGAAGGACCGCGTCTTATGGACTCAACTACGTGATTTTCATGTTCTGGCCGCCTCGCCGATACCCGTCTCGAACTGCTCGAGAGAAGCTTTGACATCCATATCCTGTTCGGATCGAATGAGCCAGACGGCGCCCTTTATATAACGATGTGAACGTGGGCGTTTGAGCAGGTAATTGCTCTTAATTCTGAGAATGGAATGGCGCGCTGTCTTTTAGTCGCCAATCGGACATGCGGCGACTGGCGCGATGGAGGCGCTGACGAGATTTTCGCTGACGATTTTTTGCGCGCGGATATTGGCTTCGGCGATTTCATTGGCGAAAATTTCGGTTTTGTCGGCCTTTGGATCCATGCGGGTGATCGAGGCGTTGGGCGATTGATCGACATTATGCACGTCGATGGAGACGATGGTGGAAAGCCCCGGCCGCAACGGCTGTTTTTCGAGCTCGTCGGGGCGTAGCGAGATATACACGGGAACGCGCTGGACGATATGGATGAAGTTGCCGGTCGCATTGTCGGGAGCGAGCAGGGCGAAGACGCTGCCCGAGCCCGGGACGATACCCTCGACCCGGCCGTGAAAGGGAGCGTTGGCGCCGTAAAGATCGACCGTGATCGTCACCGGCTGTCCCGGCCGCACGCGCTNNTCGCCGACCTGCGCCTTGCGCTTGGCTATATAGCCGGAAACCGGCGCCTTGATGCGCTGGCGCGCGAATTCGATGTAATTCTCGGCGAATTTGGCCTTGGCCGCCGCGATGTCGGGATGGTTGGTCAGGGAGAGCCCGCCGAGCCGCGATTCAAACGCCTGATAGTCCGCCCGGCTTTCGTGCATCTCGGCTTCGAGCGAGGCGAGTTGGTCCACGGCGTTCTGGAGGACTTGTTGCGACACCGAACCGCTCGGCAACGCCTGGCGATAGCGCATGACGTCGTGGCGGGTCTTATCGCGCAGCGCGATCTGCGAGGCGATCTTTTGGCAGGCTTGGCGCCGCGCGGCGAATTGCCCGCCGACCGCGCGCACGGCGCGCGCCAGGTCGGCCGCGGATTGATCGAGCGCCGCCTTGGCGCGCTGTTCGTCGAGCCGCACGAGCAGATCGCCGGCTTTCACCTTGTTGGTTTCCTCGACTAGAACCTCGGCGACGACGCCCGTCGCATCGGCTTGCACCGGAATAATGTTGCCGACGACGAAGGCGTTGTCGGTGGTGACCCAAAATCGATCATGGGTCTGCCATCTGATCAGGAAATACAAACCCGCCGCCAGCGCCGTCAGCGCGACAAGCGAGAGGAAAATCAGGCGGCGGGAACGGAGCGTCTTGCGATCAAGGGGCATTGGCTGTCCAAAGCGTCTGGGTTTTCTTAAGTTTCGTTGTAATCTTTGTCGGCGCGCGCCTATCCGCCGCCGAGCGCCTCGATCGCGTCGACGAGCGGCGTCAGCCGATCCTTTTCCGGCTCCGGCCGCGGCGCGAACGCTTCTGGACCCTCCAGATAGCCGCCGCCCAGCGCCTGGATCAGATCCACATGCGACGACAGGTAGTCGGCGTCGAGCGCGTCGAGCACGTAAACCTGTTCCAGGACGGAGTGCGCCTGCGCGAGCAGTTCGCGCTTGTCCTTCAGGCCGCTGCTCCAGCGCGAGCGCGCGAGTTCGAGTTCCGCGCGCGCGGCGGCGTTCAAGCGGTGCTGCGCCTCTGTCTCGGAGCGCGTTTCCTTCAGGCTGGCCAGACTGTCGGCGACCTGCTGCGCCGCCCTGAGCAGCGTTTCATTGTAGCTGTCGACCGACTCGTCAAATTCCGAGCGGCGGCCCTCCAGCCTGCCCCGCAAACTTCCGCCCTGGAACAGCGGCAGATGGATGTTGGGCGTGACGGCGTAGCCGATCGCCGAGGTCCGGAACAAGTATTTCCCCAGATCGTCGATCGCCGTCGACGTCCTTGAGGCCTCCAGTCCTCCGACAATCGTGAGATCGACGGACGGCATGAACTCCGCCTTGGCGGCGTGAATCCGCTCCGCGGCCGCCTCGGCGCGATGCATGGCGGCGGCGACGTCCGGCCGGTGGGCGAGAAGCTCCACGGGAAGATGTCGCGGCAAGGCGGGAGCCGCCGGCGGGCTCATCGTCTTCGCGCCGACAATGTCGCGTCCGGCGTCCGGTCCCTGGCCCATCAGCCGCGCCATCAAATTCTGCTGAAAGTCGAGCTGCGCCGTGACGCCGGCGTCGCGCTTGACGGCGACCTCCATTTCGGCGCTCGCTTCGGCCACGCCGTCGGCAGTGTCGATCCCGGTTCTGAACCGCGTTTGCGCGAGCGCGAGCAGATCTCGGCGCAGTTTGACCATCTCGCTCGTGGTTGCCGCCTGCCGGGCCAGCGCGCGGATGCGAAAATAGACGCGAGCGACCGCGGTTGTCAGCAACAGTTGCGCCTCCGCCGTCTCCGCCGCTTGCGCCGCAGCCTCGCCGAGCGCGGCGTTGAGGANNGGCAACAGCCGCGCCCCTTCGACCTGCGAGAAAGCCTCGGCGTCGCGCAACGCTTCCATGGCCTTTTTCAGGCTTTGATTTTCAGCCAGCGCCGTCTCGACGACGCGGTCGAGTTCGGGACTGCGGAAGCGGCGCCACCATTCGCCGCTGGGCCAGCTCGCCTCGGTTTGCGAAGCGATCGGCGCGCCGGACCGCGCCAAGGTGCGGTCCATCGCCGGAGACTCGATGAATTGCGCGCGCTCGCCGTTCGGCGACGTTTCCGCGCAGCCGCCGAGAAGGAAAAGAAGCCCGGCCGCGGGCGCGACGGACAGACGCCGCCGCGTCATATCTGCTCCATCAGCTCTTGGGCCGTGAGTTGTTTCAGCTCTTGCGCGGCGGTCAGACGCGGGATGTGGGTGGCGCGGGCCAGCCAGACGAAGGCGGCGAGGCCAACGAATATGACGGCGCCGAGCAGAAAGGCGTCGTTCAAGGCCAGCAGCGCCGCCTCCTGCTGCAAAAAGCGGGCGGCCTGACTGGTCGCCATGTCGGGCGTGAAACCCAGCGGTTCGAGCTTGTCAGAGAGTTGCGTCATCAGGTCCAGTTCCGAGAAGCGTCTGCCGCTGAACTGATCGGAAAGATCCAGAGCGTGATAGGGCGTGCGCCGGAACAGCACCACGCCTTGCAGCGCGATGCCAAAGCCGCCGGCGACCGTGCGCAGCAGCACGAACTCCTCCGCCGCGCGCATAAGCTGCGAGCCTTGCAAACCATCCATCGCGAGATTCGCAAGCGGCGCGAAGAACATCGCCAGCGAAAAACCAAGAAAGGTCATCGGCCAGGCGACCTGATCGAAGGAGGCGGTTTTGTCGAATAGGCCGAGCCAGGTCAGCGTCACCGCGAAACCGAGGAAATTGAGAAAGCAGATCAAACGGACGTCGACACGCTTACATAGCTCGTGCACGATGGCGGCGGACGGCACGGACAAAAGCAGCATCGAAAGATAGACGCCGCCGGCGAGAGACGAGCTGTAGCCGAGTAGCAGCTGCATCTGAGTGACGAAAATCGACAAGGATCCCTGAATGACGAAGAACCCGACCACCGAGCAGATCGTGGCGATCGTATAATTGCGCCGAGCGAACAGCCGCATGTCGATCGCCGGATGCCGTTCGCCAAGCTCCCAGATGATGAAGCAAGGCAGCGCCAGGACAACCACGATCAGCGCGCCAACCAGGATAGGCGAGTGGAGCCAGTCGAAGTCGTTGCCCATGTTGAAAATCGTCTGCAACCCCAAAAGAATCGCCGCCAGCAAGAAAAAGCCAACGAAGTCGAAACGCGGGAAGCGCCGCTGATACCCACGGCCGTAAAGCAGCGAACCCACGACGCCGGCGGCCAGCAACGTGACGGGAATGTTGGAGTAGAACAGGTAGCGCCAGCCGAGAAATTCCGAATACCAGCCGCCCAGATAGGTGCCGGCCATGAATGGCATCATGCTGAGCACGCCCCAAAGCCCGACGCCGAACGTTCTCAGATTCTCCGGATATTCGCCGAGCAGCACGGATTGCCCAACAGGGATTATGGCGCCGCCGGCGAGGCCCAGCAGAATGCGCGAGGCCACGAAAAAATAAATCGTGTCGCTCATGGCGCAAGAGAGTGACATCGCCGCGTAAAAAACATAGGCGGCGACAAGCACCCGGTAATCGCCAAACCGCGCGGCCAACCAACGCGCGATCACAAAGCCCAGAGCGATGCCCATCATATGGTCGGTCGTCGCCCAGGTGCCAAAGCTCGGCGTCACGCCCTGCAGATTGCCCGCCGCGTAAGGCGAGAGAACCGTGTAGCCCGGCACATTGGACAGGACCAGCACATTGCCCAGGCTAAGGACAATGTTGAGTAGCAGAAAGCGCCATCCGCGCAAAGGACGGGGGTCGATCAGAGGCATGGCTAAAAGCAGCCTCCGCATTGTAGTCTCAACGACGCACGCAAGGGCGAGAGAGGGGCGAACGAGGCGGTTGCGATGGCTACAGACGGAATGTGAACTCGATCTAAGGAGCCTCCGGCCACACGAACGCGAGCATGGATCATCAGGACGACCCTCACCGCGGTTCTTCCAGGCCGCCGCCCGGAAGCCAACTCGGCATGGCTCTCCATCCCAATCCCAGCAGATATTCGCCCACCACCGCGGAATCGAAGAATGGAACGAGGAAGCTAACGGACCCGATGGAGGCAGTTTCCTTCCGCGTGAGCTTGAGGATTTGCAAGTCGAGTTTGGCGCCAAATACTCCCCCGCCCAAAGTGGCGCCAAGGCTCAATTGCGCGATCGTTCCAATGACGGCCTCAAACATTGCAGAGCAAAGACGGAACCACATTGCCAACACGCCCGCGATCAGCGCGAGGTCAAACCAAAACGTCCCAAGGTCGGTCACGACTCATAGTCCTTCTTTGTCAACGGGCAGAGGCAGTTAGGCCGAACGCCGTCCAAGCGTGTTTGCCGCCGTGCCCGACGGATCGGAGCGTTCGGCGCGACATTCGCCGATTAAATCCGCCTCTTCCGCGACGAGTGAAAAAGCGCTTGGGCGAGGCTCGTCGTAGGTGCCCTTCGCACCTTCCTAAGCTGACACATACCCCAACCTAATCTATATCACAATATGAGATTATGTCGTCTGCGTAGGCGTCCGTAAAACCGCCGCGAGAATTTGAGTGTCCGAAATGACGTAGCGTACTTCTATTAATCCGTTCATAAGTATCTCTACGTTCACGCGGCATATCGGAGAGATGGTTTTTGGTAGAAGGAGCGGATTTTGGCTGGGTTATTTTGCAACTGCCGCATTGACGATCGGACCTTGCTTTTGAAGTCGTCCTTGCTCGTCACCGTCATGCGCCCGACCGTGTCGGCTTTCAGATGCTTCCACACGAGTTCGTCGGGATTGCGATCGGGCGAGTAAGGCGGCAAATAAAACAGCCGTAGCGCACCATTCAAACTCTCGACAAACGCCNNTGAACACATCGGCGTTGACGCCGCCCTTCTCGATAAGCATGAACCGCATGTGGCCGCGCGAAGTGATCGCCGACATCAAACTCATCCCGTGACGGGCGCCGGTCGCCTCGACAATCGGCGTTTCGCCTTTCTTGCCCCATGTGCGACCGGCGTGATGATCGGAACGCATGTGCGCCGCGTCGCCGAAATAGATGTCTGCGCCGACTTCCCGCGCCATGGCCTTGATGTGCGGATATTCCTTCTTCAGCCATTGCTGAACGAGAGCTTCGTCGCGCTCTTGCGCGCGATGAAGCGGCTTTTGACAAGTGATCCCAAGTTGCGCGAGAAGCCGCCCCACCGACACGGCGCTCAGCTTTATCCCAAACTTGTCCTTGATCAGCTTAGCCACCATCTCGCGCGTCCACAGCGCGAACGCGAATTTCAATTGCAACGGCTTCTTGCGCGTCACCGTATCGTAAACCCACTGCATCTTTTTGCCGTCGAGTTTCGGTGGGCGCCCGCCCAAAGGCTTGGCTTTCAAACCATTCCAGCCGCCATGGCGATAGCGCGCCAGCCAGCCGTAGACAGTGGAGCGATCCAGATCGAGAGCCTTCGCCAGAACTTCTGGGCTTTCACCATCCTGCACACGCTTGACGACGCGCATTCGAAGCTCTTCGAGAGTCTTGTGATCAAGCTTGCGGGCGTCGTTCTTTGTCATCCAAAAAATGAATCATTTTTGAATGGCCAAGGCAACATAAATGTCTAGCTACTTACGAACGGATTAATATCGTGATCGTGGAAAACGAATTCCTCTATGCCGCCTTCCCGATGCTTTGCGTTCGGCGCATCGTGAAGGACCCATGAATTTCACAATCGACTCTCAATTGAAATATCATCAGAGGGAAAAATGCCCTTGCGGGTATATCGCATCGTGATATAATGTCCGTTGTGTCGCGAGATGCCTGTAGGTCGGCGTGGGCTTTTCCGTGGCATCAGAGTGCGTGTACAGTCGAGGTGGAAGGAGATGATCGCATTAGCGCAATGTGCCGTTTTTGCGAGAGTTGCTTCCAACGGGGCTGTTCTGAGCGCGACGCGGAGTGGTTTCCGCCTGCCTTTGAATCTGTGGCGGGGATTGAAGACCGTGCGCAAGTTTATCGTCGCCGACATCCGCTTTTCGCCGGATCGCGGAGCGCGCGGCGGAATTGCTCACAGTGCCGCGGAGGTTCCTTTCCAACTATCCAGAGGCCACACTGGAAGTGCGTTGGTCTTCCCCCGCCTGCAGTAACAGAGAACCACCATGTCAGACTTCATCGCCACCGAATTCGTCGAGCCGCAATCGTTCGGTCGCGCGCCTGATCTCCAAGCCCGCCTGTATAAGCCGATCGGCATTTCCGCGGTAGTGGCCGCCCTCGATGTAATGTCCAAGCCGGTTGCGCCAAAGTATGATGCAACCTCAGACAAGCGACGCATCCCCGCGATTTTGCAAAGCGAGAGTCGCGCAGTTTGAGACGGGCAGCTTACAGAAAGAGCGCAGCAACTCCATGTTGATGTCGCTGTTCCGGTCGGACGATGAATCGATGCAGCCTTGCGCGTCGTACGTCACGGCGTCGGCTGCGCCGGAAACGAGGTCTTTCGCCATGGTCGTTCGCATTGCTAGCATCGGGGCGTAGATGCTTCCCGATTTTAACGTGGATGCGCCGCCAAGGCCTCGGCGGTCATACCGTCGACCCCCGGCGCTCCCAGGTTGCGCTTAAAGCGACGCCTGCGCCTTCCTCAGATTGTCTCGTTCGACAATCGCTTCCATGCACCGTCCGGCGAAAGCCGCCGGGCTTTGGACATCGGGGTTCGCCGCAATGGCTTCGGTTCCATCGCCAAGGTTCGACGTCGCGCGTTCCGCAGGCTCCATAAATGGATTCTCGCGACAGGCGCTTCGCGTTGCCTCTCAAGAAGGAGGGTTTTTCAGGGATACAGCGGCGCTACTTCGACAGAAACCCCAGCCTCTGCAGCAAGAAAGGCATCGTGAGCCCTTGCACAACAATGGAAAAAGCGACCACGCCGAAGGTTACAACAACGATTTCATGACGCAGGGGCAGTGTTGGCGGTAGGGAAAGCGCCAGCGCGAGTCCCAGCGCGCCGCGCAGCCCGCCCCACCAGAGGACGTGCTGTTCACGAAGCGAAATCGCCCTTCGGGAACGCAGAAAGAGCAAGCTGAGTGGGTAAATGGTTAAACCCCGACCAAGAAGCACGAGTGCGACCGAAGCCAGAAGAACCCGTAATCCATAGGACTCAAACGGCACGGCCGCGACATCAATGCCAATAAGGAGGAAGACCACAGAATTAGCCAGGAAAGCCGCAAACTCCCAAAAGGAAATGACGAACTCCCGCCCTTTTAAGCTCAGATAGCCTTTCTCATTGGTGCTCAGCAAATCCAGGTTGCCGATCGTGAGTCCGGCGGTCACGGTCGCCAGCACGCCCGACACATCAAAGTATTCGGCGGCCAAAAACGAACCGTAAGCCGCGACCGTGGTTAACGCTGCCTCAATCAGATGTTCCGACGTGCGCTTGGCGACAAGGATGGCCACGCCTCCGAACGCGGCTCCAATTATCACGCCTCCCAAGACTATACGCACCAAGGTTGTGACCGTCTCAAGGCTCGCTTGCGCATGTCCAGCGGACTGCGCCCACGCTAAGGCCATCACAAAGAGAACGGCTGCCGCGCCGTCATTGAGCAGGCTTTCGCTTTCAACGAGGAGGCACAGCCGCCCCTTGAACTTGTTGTCCTTGAACATGGCAATGATCGCCACGGGATCGGTAGCCGCTATCAGCACGCCGAACACCAGCGCGGAGGGCGCGGGCCAGTCTAACAGCCAGACCATTCCCTCTGTCACGACGCATGCCGCGATCACGGTGCCGAGCGTCGCAAGAACGGTGATCGGGAAATAATCGCGCCGTAGTTCACGCCATGGGATGGAGAGCGCCGCCTCGAACAAGAGAGGCGGCAGAATCAGATCAAAAATCAGATCATGGGTCAGGTGGAGCCCAAAGTCGGGTTTCGAGAGCGTGAGGATAGCCCCGACAATCACCAAACCAACCGTGTAAGGCAGCCTGAACTGTCGCGCGGCAATCGCAACGATGATTGCGACGGCGAGCAACGCCACGGCCTGCCTTAAACTTTCATCCATTCCAAGGGGCTTTCTGATTGGGGTGCGGGGGATTCTGGTGTGGTTCAAGATATTGCCCGCCCTTTGGGGCAAAGACCAACCGTGCCGTTGCAGGTAACTTGCCACCCTGTTGCACTCTCGCCGCATCGGCCGTATGTGCAATAGCTTCGATTAAATGGTTCATCGGTACCGCCAAGCGGTCACGGTAGGCATACATAGAATTGGCCGAAGCCACATCTCGGACACACCCAAGCGCTTTGGATTGATCGAGGCGCGACGTCATTCCTGGTCAAAACTGAAGAGATTCAGGAAGGCATCCTTGTTTTCCTTCAACCTGTCCAGATGCACCGCGGCGAGCTGCGCGAGGCGTCGATCGCCCGCCGGCGTCATGATCACGAGTGATCGACGACGATCGGACGGATCGGTCTTGCGCCTAACCAATTTGGCTTGAACAAGACGCGAGACCAGCTCTGCGGCGCTGTGATCTCGGATCATCAGTTGTTCGGCGAGTTCGCCGACACTGATGTGATCGTCCGCGCGGAAGGTCTTGATGACAAGCAGCGCCTGATACCATTGCATCGTCAACCCAAGATCAGCCGCCGCCTGCTCGCTGAAGGCCAAGAACCGCCGTAGCGCGCCGCGAAAACGCGCCAAAGCCGACAATTCCTCGTCGGTCGGTTGCCTCTCGCTCGCGCCAGGGGCATTGTCGGTTACGCTCGTCGAAATGGTCACAAACTCTCCTGCAATGTCGTCCCCAGCCATGGCGCGTCGGCGTAAATCGCGTAAATGGCCCATGACCAAGGCGACGTTTCGAAAAACAGGACAAAGCCCATTCCTCTGCCCGAAGCGCCGATCGACGCCTGCCGCCAATCCGTCGAGAACCGCGAACAGGCTCCTTTAAAAGGCCTGCGGTGATCATACCGCTAATCGACCGGCTTGCAACATATCGGCTGACGATATATAAACACATCGCGTCACGATAAAGTTGGCGCGGTCGCGGCTGTTTCGTGAGTTTAGGTTCGCGTTTCCGACCGAAACCAAAAAACCTCGGGGCTGCCCTGTTCCAGAGGCGACATCGGTGCGGATTGGGGAGGACGCGAAGCGAGGCGATGACGACGCCGGGCCGCGAAAAGCCACGGGGTCGCCGTGAAGAACAAAAAAGTTCGCGCCCTCGCGGCGATCGAGCCCTCTTCCAGCCGCCTCAACTCGAATGGCGGACGGGGGCTCGATCGTTGCGCGCGGCGGAAAAGGAAAAAAACAAAACAGCCCTTCGAGGCGGGGAGAAAAGCGATGAACGTAAGGTTCCTGGGCGCGCTGCTATTGGGAGTCGCCGGTTTCGCCGGGCAGGCGTGGGCGCATGGCGGCGTCAGCATCGATCAAGGCCAATGCATCATGAAGATCGGGCCGGACACGATGACCTTCACCGGCTATCAACCACAGAAATCGCGCGAGCAGTTTTGCGACGANNACACCGAGATTTACGTCGCTCCCAAAAAATACAAGACCGGCACGCTGAATTTTGATTACAATTTCACCAAAAAGGGCAATTTCATCGGCCTGGTGAAGGCTCGCAACGACGACGGATCGAAGGAATATGTCTCGCGCTTCCCCTTCGCGGTTGGCGAAACGGCAAGCAAGGATCTCCTAACCGGCCTCGTTCTCGGCGCCGCCGGTCTCATCGGTTTCGGCCTGTATTACAAGCACGCCTTCATCGACAAGAAAAAGCCCGCCGCGTGAGACAGTCAACTTCAACGACGAGGCGATCTCACTATGAGCACGAATAAATTCCGTGGCGCCGCAGCCGGGGTTCTGGCGGCGCTGGTTTTTCTTTTATCAGCATCTTTGGCCAGAGCCGGCGGGGATGGTCCCGAGGCGATGAGCATGGGAAATATGTGCATGGTCATGTTTGGCTATGACATGATCCACATCACGTCTTATCTGCCTGGTCAGTCGCGCAACGAATATTGCGAGGAAGTCCCTTCGACGGGCAAGGTGATCATGGTGTTCGACATCGAGAACCCGAAGTTTCGGGATATGCCGATCGAGATTCGGATCATTCGCGATCCCTTGACGCCGTTGAACCTTCGGGACGATCTCGATCCTTTGACCGAGGTGCATTTTCCCGCCAAGCTTTACAGAACCGGCACCTTGAGTTTCGAGCATGAATATAATCAAAGCGGGCATTACATGGGCCTGGTCACGCTGACGAAGGACAATGGCGAAAAGGAAACCCAGACCTTCAAATTCTCGGTCGGCGCGACGCTGATGCAGTGGGTGCCTTTCATATTGGGCGGCGTGCTGATTGGGCTGATGGTGCTGGCCTATTGGAAACACAGCCACCCGTCTACGCCGGCCGTAACCGAGCCCACCCCCTGAGAAGCGAGGAACCGGAACGGATCAACAAAAAGATATCCCAAGAGAGCTTACGAAGATGGGCGAGATCGGCAGACGCGATGTTTTGAAGCTTTCGGCGAAACTTCCGGTTGGGCTGGCGCTGGCGGCGGGGCTGCTGGCGGGCGCGCCTGCCCTGGCGCATTCGTTTCTGGTGGACGCGACGCCTTCGTCGAAGGATCACGTCGCGACGCCGCCCAAGACGATCAAATTGCGCTTTGGCGGCGGCGTGGAGCCGGCCTATTCGAAGCTGACGATCGAAACGCCGGACGGCAAGGTGCTGGCGCAAGGCGCTGTCGGCAAGCCGGATTCGCCGCGCGAATTGAGTCTAGACGCGCCCGAACTTCCGCCCGCGCGTTATATCGTGCGCTATCGCGTGCTTTCGACCGACGGCCATATCGTCGAGGGCAATTACGAATTCACGGTGGACGCGAAGTAGTTTCGTCCGCGCGACGAGCGCTCGCTCTTGCTTTCCATGTCGCGCGCCAAGGTAACCGGATAAGCCAGGAAATGGCCGCGCGTGGCGCGGCGCGATCCGATCACGAAAATCGGAACGCCCCCGCCGCGCCGCGTCAACGTCGGAAGTAAGTCAAGATGGAATTGGCGTTTCTCCGCTTCTTCGAGAGCCTGCCGGCGGCTCTCGCGGTTGGCTTGTTGTTGCTGCCGCGGCTGATCGACGAGGACGGCGCCCGCTTCAAGGTCGTCATCGCCTTGTTCGCATCCGTGCGGGCGGTCCTTGGCTTTTTTCTGATCGCGGCGATCGCGCGGGAGATCATTCCCGCCGAGCGCGCGATCGATTACGCGACGCTCGTGACTTTTTGCTCCGCGACCGTGGTTGGCAAGGCCTGGATAGTCACGCAACTGATCGCGCTGAGTTTCGCGGCGCTGACGATCGCGCGGCTCGCGGTGAAGTCGGACCTCCTCGACAAAGCCGCGTTTGGCGCCGGCGCTCTGGTGTTGGCGGTCACCTCGGTGACCGGTCATGCGATCGACGACAGCTTCACTCTGTTCACGCAGGCGAGCTTTCTTGTCCACACCTGCGCCGGCCTCACCTGGATCGGCGGGTTGCTCGGCTTGGTCTATTGGATGTTCACCGGACGGAACAAGCCGCCCGAAGTCGCGGCGAAGCTCGCCGAACGCTGGTCGCTGATCGCCAAGATCGCGGTTGCCCTGGTGGTCACGAGCGGCCTTGTCATGGCGTGGGAGAACGTCGGCAGCTTCGCCAATCTTCTGGCGACGCCCTATGGGCGCTGGCTGACGGTCAAGCTGGCCCTGTTCTGCGCGGCGATGCTCGCGGCGTTGGCGCTGGCGCTCTACATCAACCACCGGCGCGCTGAAGAGTTCGACGTTGTTTGGTATGGCCGCGTCGGCTTCGGCGAGGCGGTCGCCGCCGTGGGGCTGCTGTTCATCGCGGGCTATATCTCGGTCAGCACGCCCGCCTCGCATGAAACCGATCTTTATTGGCCGCTGCCGTTCCGCCTCTCCTGGGCCGCGACCTGGGGCTATTGGGGCTTCAAAGTGC
>PLZT01000191.1 GCA_003152255.1 Methylocystaceae bacterium
CATATTCGCCACGTCCGTGGCAAACGGGCTTGTGTTCGTATTCCCATGCGGGCTGTCGGGCGTAGATGTTGTATTCGTCGGTATGGATCAACGCGCCCTTGGCGACGCCGGCTTCGATGATGGGCTTGATCGTCGTCTGCTGCACATTGGCCAGCTTCTTCAGGACGACTTGGCCGCCGCGCTGGATCATGCCGAGAATTGGCGGCTTTTCCTTTTCGAGCGTTCCGCGTCCGGGCGCGCCCTTCAACCTGTTGCGTCGGCCCTTGCGGCCTTTTTTTCGACGGCGGCGGGATTGCCCTTGTGACCGGCGACGACATAAACCTCGTCGATCTCGACCTCGCCCGACAAGACGACCGGCGGAGTTTTGGCGGCCAACCCTTCGCGCAACTGCGTCGTCATCTCCTGAACGTCGTTTTCATTCAGGCTCAACTCCTGCGCGATTTGTCGGTTGGAGAGATTCAGCCCCATGAAATACAGGCATAATATCCAAACGCGTAGCGGCTGATGATGGCCGGCTAGCGCCGTGTCCGAGAGATCGTCGAAACGAAACTGGCAATCGTTGCGAAGATAGCGCTAGCGATGAGGCTGCGTATCGTCATGGCCGTTGCGCACGACATGTTCGCCGCCGCATTTGGGACAGCGAGCGCCCTGTGGCCAGCGCGTTTGACGCACGAGTTCGAAACATTTCGCGTCATCGAGCAGCGCCGACAAATTGATCAGAACGCTCATGGCTCCAACCTCTCGCGAATCAGTCGAGAGCCATATGGATTCAGTCAATTGCGCTCCGAGAAAGAGCTCCAGCCCGAGTCATTTCGACGCAGCGCCCATCTTCAGCCATCACGCAGTCTGTTTCCATCACCCCGGAACCCGGGATGAGCCTTTCAGTAATGGTCGTTCACGAAAACCGCACGTTGATCGCCGAAAGCCATCGCGACGAGCTTCGGCAGGGATAGCAACCAACTGCCCGCCTAGAGTCCCGAGCACGCGTTACTCATCATCTACCTTTTGAAGAAACCGCAACTGCTTCACATTTTTTAGAGTTTGCTGGATCAGCGTCTGAGTTTCTTTCAAGCGTGGTAGTGCCGGGGAGGTCAGAGGCAAACCGTCCAAGGATGCAGGGAAATTGATTTCAACAGGGTCAATCCGTTCGTTGCCCGAGTCGAAACCGAAAGAAGCGGTTTCAGGACTATCATACATCACGATTGGAACACTTTGACCGAGGTTCCTAACAATGCGGTTGTTAAGAGGTGCGCCTGGATGATCTTCCAGAATCTTCGCCAATTCCGGATAATGGGCTGTGTAAGGCCACTCCTTGAACGGCACCTGAGCGAGCCCCTTTGTGAGCAATCCATCGGGCATCCCCATTACTGCCTGCCACTTTAGACCACGCGCGTCTACCCAGACCGGTCCCGCCCCCTTTGTGTTCATAAAAAGGTTTTCTGAAACTAGATTATCTCGCCCGCCGCCCAAAAGGATCGGCCTATCCACATTGAGAAATACATTGCCACTTACTTCACTCCCAGAAAGCTGGTCGTCTAGGTATACTCCTATGGCAACAGAGCCATCGACTCGGTCATTTACATTGTAGATATAATTAGATTTTATCAATGTCCCACGATACGTCCAGTCTCTCCCGCTATAAATAGCGCCCGCATCAGATGTATTGAGCACCAAATCATGTAGTATATTCCCTACAATACGATGGTCGTTGCCTTCAAAAATTATGCCCGAATGAGGGCCGCCAGTTATCTCACAGCCATATATAGCATTTCCTACTCCCATTAGACGAATTCCTGGACGATACGCGGGCACCTCTCGACCAAACCCAGATATTCGCGTCGACTGCACAATATGATCTCCCAAAGCCAACGTCTTGCGGTCGCCGCCATCTATTACAATACCGGAAAGACCTAAATCATCGAGAACACAATTTTCTACCCGATTCGATTTGCCGCCGGTTATTACAACTCCATGAGAGCCGGTGTGGCCAACGAAGCAATCTTTTAGGACAACGTTCCGAGCATTTTCCATTATGATTGCTGGACCGATTGTCTTTTCGAACGCTATCGATTCCAAATGGACATCGTGTGCTTCTGTTATTTTTAGCAGCGTGTCGACGATAGGTACGTTCAACGCGGAGATCGCATCGTCATTCGTCATCAAATAATAAATGGCCTTTTCATTCTGATTAAAATAATAAAACCCGCCTCGATCTAATTTATTTATTCCGACTATGAAATAGCGAGAAGTGTTTCTAACCGGAGACGATGGTGCCTGAAATATAATTCTATTGTTATCGACGGATAGGACCTTTAATTGCTCAAACCACCAATTCCATCCCCAGTATCCCGCGATCCAGAGTTCATTTTGCCCGGCCAGATCGGGGGCCTCTCTGGGCAACTCAAAGGATATGCTGTTCGCCCCGCCCGACTGGATTGCTGTCAAATTCGTCGCAAATCCATCCTCGGGAAAACGTGAGGGCACCAACCGTCGCTCACCTTCGAAAACGAACATGCGCCCTGGAGCGCGGTCAACAAAATAGGCGCGTGGGGAAATTGTCGGGCTGAGGACGGAAGCGAGCCCACCTAGGCGCGCGCGCCTCATCCTATTCCACACGCTTGGCGGAGATTGAGGGTCGGACCTTGAGTTCGAATGCGGGAGAGTTTCAGATTCGAGATTTTTTCCGCCCGAGATCGTGGAGCCTTTATCGGCCAGGCCCCTAATGACAAGAGGGGCGTCCGGTTCGCCCGAATCTCGGACGTCGAGCGTTATGGTCTTGGAAATCGAAATATATCTGGGAAGATCGATAATGATTGCATCGTTCGGAAAAATCGCCCGGTGTTCGCGGGCCAAGCGCAAGGCTCTCTCTAGTCCTACCGCCCCTTCGGATTCTGAGAACGTGACATGAAACTCGCCCCCAATTGCGAAAGTGCAAGGGCCGATAATAGCGACAAAAATAATCGTACAGAGTATATAGGAGCTGGTTTTCATCTGCCCACTCGGATTCTGTTTCATGGCGTCTGCGAGTTCCAACTGTTTTTTTTCGAGACCGTAGGTGGTTTACTCAACCCTTTTTCTATATCTCAAGAACTGCGCTGGATTTCCTATGTAGACAGACCATGGCTCAAGATCCTTCATGGCAACGGCTCTAGCGCCAAGTACCGCTCCTTCGCCGACCCTCACACCAGGCCCAACGAACGCCTCTGCGGCAATCCATGCAAACGCCCCGATCTCGATCGGCTTTGTGACCAACTGGAAATATGGGTCATCGACGTCATGCGTCCCACCGCAGAGATGCGCGCCCTGGGAAACAACGGCATAACGCCCCACTAACAAGGGAGCCATGCAGTAGCAGTTCACGCCCGGCCCCAAAACAGAGTGATCGGCCATCGACAAATATGGAGGGTACCAAATACTCGCCGTTCCATAAATGCGCGCCGTCGGTTCAATTCGACCGCCGAACAGCCGAACAAGGAAACTCCGCCACGGATGCAATGGCGGGGGCGTCCAAGAGGCAAACAGCAGCCAGACCGCCGTCCAGACGAACCGAAAAATACGATGGCGCAAGGGAAAACTAGGCCCTCCCTCGCGCGACTTGTGGTTCCTCGCATCTAACACCAACATCGGCTTCGATTTCCTGCCTCTTTGCTCGGCGCACCGCGTTATTGGCGGCCTAATGCCAGCTTCGCTCGAGATGCTCACCCCCGTGTGAGCTGAACAACTCTCTTCTTGGCGCCCTTCAGTATATCCGACAAGATCGGTATCCTCCTGAGCTTGCTTACGATCTCGGAGTATAGGCTAATTCCATACCGAAGCTTGCTGATAAGGTGATCCGCTTCACGGGACGCCTCAATTTTCACTGGATGGACAAGCGGGAATGAAAGTTCCCCCGGCTTTTGCAAGAACGACGACTCCGAATGGGTTGTATGCGTCGCATCGTCGCCAAATCCGAGGTTCTCGACCAAGTTCTCGGCGGGGATGATATTGATTGAACCGCGACGCCAGCAAGAAAATATCCATTGGTAATCCCATGTATCTATCTTACCTCGCCAGGTGTCGTCGAATATTTTCCGCCAATAAGCCTCAACTAGAAGGTCCCCGTCAGCCACTTTTATGAAGTTGCTAATTCGCTTGCTCAATGGCCATTCCGCCATGCTCACGTCGAAATGTTCCCAGGATCGCCTCCAAGTGGCCCACCCCCATATGTCCGGGTAGTTTGAAAAGAAATAGCTAGCACCCTTGGCCACTTTTGCTCCGATGAAGTTGGAGCCCGAAACCTGTGCTATTCGCTCGTCGTCTCGGTAACGCTCGAGCATCGCATCGCAATATGAAAAGAAAGACGGTGCCGGCAAGCAGTCGTCTTCAAGGATGATTCCTTCGTCTTCATGTTCAAAGAACCAATTGATCGCGGAGGAAACGCCACGTCCGCAGCCGAGATTTTTCGCTTGAAACAAAGTCTCCAGCTGGCACGGCCAATCCACATTCGTGGTCAGGCGTCGTACTTCCTCGCAACGTCTCCATTCGCCAGGTCTGTCAACGCGCGGTCCGTCCGCCGCGACGTAGAGGCGCTCCGGCCTAGCGCGGCGGATGGCCTCGAAGACTTTGCCCGTAGGTTCCGGCCGGTTGAATACGATTAAAAGAACTGCACTTTTCATGGCATAGCCTTTTCATCGGTAGCTCAATTGTCATTCCGGCATCAAATCTCGACTTTAGCCCTGCTATCCGTGTCCTGCACACTCGCACGGAACTTTGTCGCCTAGAAGGAACGACGCCCTCTCTTATCCCGAGTTGGCCCGCGAACGCGATCTGTCATCGACGTAAAAGACGGTGTTCACGGTTTTTGCATATATTGTGTAGCCGACGCTTCTGAGGAAGCATGCGCAAGGGTCCGTTTGCAGATCCTGCATGGTCGTCTGGAGCGACTCTGCAAGCACAACTTTTGGCCGAAACCGCTCCCAGTCGTTCGAACGCAAGACGCTGATGTCATGCCCTTCCGCATCAACGGATAGGAAATCGATAACGCGCCCGTCTCCGCAGTTCTGTTGCAAGATGTCTTTCAACGGCAAAAGAGGCACATCAACAACAGCCTCGATCCGCCAAGGCGGTATCGAGTGGTTGTTGGCGGTTTCCCTGTTGAAGGTGTTCAGGGCCGGTTCGTTGAAGATATAAAACTCCCCAGAGCCGGCCTTCTCCGACACGCCTATTTCCAAATTGATATCCCGCTTCCGCCAACGACGGAACTGGCGCATGGAACCGGGAGCTGCATCGACATTAATGCCATTCCAGCCCGCTCGGTAAAACAGGTTCGTATTCGAAAACCGATGCGGATGGTGCGCGCCGATATCAATGTAAAAGCCGGAACGCCGACCGCCAAAATATCTCCACAGGACTCGATCTTCCCCTTCTTGAGACCAGCTTCTCTCTCCAAGGAGAGTTAGCATCGCTATGCGCAAATTCGAACAGTAGCGCCACAACGCGTTTTTCCGCTTCATCTAAGTTTTCCCCAAAATAGGCCGACCGATTGCAGCTGCAGCCTGAATAATGGTCTTGTCGGGATGAAAAACGCGTTCATCGCCACCGCAGATACGAAATAGCTTATCAAGACAGAGTAGGCCGGTCCGGTCACCCCGAGCAGTGGTATGAGAATGAAGTTCATCAGGACGCCGACTACCGCCCCGAGAAGCGCCTGATAAAAGCCGTAGCGGAGCAAACCATTGTTGAGCAGCCAGCTGGAAGCCGGAGCGCCGACGGCGACAAATGCTCCGGCCCAGATATGGGCGGTCAAGACAGTGGATGACGCGGCGTAGTTCGCTCCATAAAGCGTCTGGATTATGAATGGAGCCAGGAGCGATATGATCAGAGCGACCGCCAGGGATCCAAGAGTCAACGCCTGCATGACCTTCACGAGTTCCTTTTCGTAAGCGGCATCTGACTCCTGATGTTTTTTTGTAAGATATGGGTTGACCGCGGTCATGACCGACATGGGAACGAGATACCAAAGCTCCGAAATCCGCGACGCTGCGGAGTAGATGCCAACAGAGTGATCACCCAGCATGCGGCCGAGCATCACCTGATCCGCTCTCATATAAATGCCAATGGCGACTATCCTCAGAAGCAGGAACCAGCTTCCTCGCAGTTGACGCATGCATTCCTGCCAGGTCGCAAGGCGTATATTGAGGGGATGCCCCTTGAATATGGCGAAAAAATAGAAAGCTATCGCAGTCAGAAATAGTTCCAAAGTCATGAGAACCGCGATGACGTACACCGGCGCCTCGAATATCAGCGCCACACATTTCAGAATCGATACCACCAGGAACGAGTAATTTCGCAAAAGAACGAGTTCTCTAAATACCCCCATAGCCTGGAAACGGCAGTCGACGACGTCCATGGACTGTGCGAAATACATTACGCCAATTACCGAAACGAGCACCCAGCTTCCTGTGTCATTTGGTCGCAAGATGATTGCGAGCCCCAAACTGAATGTTAGGGCGATCACCGCACCGACAATCCTCAGCGCAATAGCGTTCGCCGCGATCTCGTCAGAGCGGCCCGGCTCCCGAACGAAATCGCGTACGATCATGTCAGTCAGGCCCAGCGTCGAGACGCCGACGAACATCATGACAATCGACTGGGCGTAACCAAGGGAACCGAACCCATCGGGACCCAGGCGTCTGGCGATCCATACGTTTACGAAAAGCCCGACGATCAGTCGGACGAACTTGTCAGCGACCAACCAACTGGCGTTCGTCGCCGAGCGCACGAGGTTCGGCCGTCCCTCAAACCTCCTAGATAGCGATGCCCGTGTGAAATTCGCGCGCAAAGACTCTTTCCACACCATTTCAAATTGTCCGGACTTCGGGAACGTGCGGCAAACGAGAACCGTTTCCGCTACGATGCGATCGGTACATTTTCCAAATGCGGACAAGACGCATTGGTACAATCAATCTGCATAGAAAGGTGGCGGGCGATCTGCTTTATCGTAGATATGTGAAACAATATTCATCAAGTAGGCAGCGCCAGCCTGCCCCGTAAGACGCTCCTCCGCCCACTTGGCCCGAAGCGCACGAAACGAACTCGTCAATTTCCCTTCGAGCGCAAGCTTATCGATGGCTAAGGCTATGGCCTTCGGCGAATTAGGCGTTACAATATAACCACGCTCGTTGTCCTCCAAACAGATGGAGGCCCCGACCTTACGCGATGCAATCACCGCAACGCCCGCTAACAACGCCTCGCTGACGACGGCCCCCCACCCTTCATCAGTCGTCGTGGACGGAAGCACGAGTATGTCACTCTCCGCCAACAGCTCAGGAACCGCCATCATAGGCAATACGCCGCAGTAGCGCGCTGCGATGGGAGTGTTTTCAACAAGATCTAACACTGCACTGAGTTCCGGACCGACACCGGCGATGCTTACCGTCACATCGCATCGAACCATTCTAACGGCCTTCAGAAATGCGTGAATCCCCTTTTCCTTGGTAAGTCTCCCGAGCCAAGTTATTCGAACAGGCGCCTCTTTGTTCCGTTCACTAAACGTGATCTTTCCGGCCATTGACGGAAGAAAATATGCAAATGGAAATATCGTAGCCCCTCGGTAACCTGTTGCCCTGAACCAGCGCGGCCCGTTTCGACCGATCGCCAGAACGAAATCAATATGCGTCCTTAGAGATCCTTCGCTCATCCAAGAATGAAAAAAGCGTGCCACACCCGAAATTCCTTCGGAGACACGCGGCTCGTGCAACAGTCCAAACCTCCTGCCTTGCTTGATGACGGACGTAATGCCTTCCGTGATGCACGGCACATTTCGCATACCGGAAAATATATGCACTGAGTCCGCAGGCGAAGCAGCCACCAATTCGTTAATGCGCCGACGGTCAGGCGCCAGAATGAGACTTACGGATTGGATCTCAGCCTCGCTCACCTGCCAACCCTGTTGTCTGCGAAATTCCGGCAGCCCCTGCTGCGCAACGCACGACACTTGACTTACTGTTGCATGACGAGCAAGCGAACTAAATAGGCAGAGCTTGTGAGGCGAAACGCTTGGCTCCCAAAAATAAAGCGCAATCTTATCCAAACAAAAACTCCTTGAGACGTGCTCCAACGATTTCGGACGTAAACTTTTGCATCACCATTTCTCGTCCGGCCCGGGCCTTCCGTGAGGTTAACGTCCTGTCCCCTGCGGCATCAATTAAGCGCTGCGAGAGCTCTTCAGGGTCTTCCGTCTTCATTAGTATTGCCGTGTCAGAACTGAATATTAGCGGCACATCGCTGACTGGCGTGCTGCAGACAAGCACTCCAAACGCAGCGTACTCGATAACTTTCGATGGGAAGGTAGTTTGCCCAATGCTGTCGCTTGGCAGCTTTAGGCACAGCCCTACGTCAATCTTTCGGAGCAAGTCCCAATAGCGCTCGGTCGATAGCTCGCCGTGCAGAAAGACCCTAATTGACGTCCTGGATTCAATGTCCGCCGCGAACGCTTCGAACACATCATTTGGGTAGCGTCCGGTAATGAAAATATCCAGTGCCAAATCCGGCTTAGTCGTTGCAATTCGGTCGATTGATTCAAGGAAAAGATCTTGGCCAGTCCCGTGCTCTATGGAACCGCCATACAGTAGAGAGAACCTCTCCGATAAATGTCGTTCCCCCGCCGCCGCGTCGAAATACGTGGCGACGCCATAGACGGGTAGAACAACCTCGTAACCCAGTCTACTTGCCACAGTTTTGGAAACGCTTATGCAGCGGGCGTCGCATAATGGACGCAACAATTTGAAGCACAAACTCGCCACTCGACCGCGAAGCGTGACGTCGTCGCTCCGTGGACCGTCTTCAATATCGAGTATAGCGGGGTTTCCGCGAATTTTGAGATATGCCGCAGCCGGAATGAATTCAGGGAAAAAATTATACAGCAACACGCGGTCACCGCGACGGATATTACAAACCGCATAGCCCAGCAGAGAAATGGCGGAAGACAGCCGCTTCAACACGCCATTTCCGAACGACAGCACTTTGGCAAAACAAACTCCATCCAACGCCAAATGCGTCACTAGGGCGAGCTTGGCAGGCCTCGACCAGGGAACAAAGCCGGAAACAATGACGGGAGACACGTTCGCGCGTTTCAGCGCCCGGCATACGCCAAAAACTTTGTGAACGGTAGGACCAACAAAAAGTTCAATCCCGTACTTTCGATTCAAAGCTTCGGTCGTGAGCGGAACAAAGTAGAAGAGACGCGGACTGTTGCTCACCGGCCGCTCCTCGCGGATAGCTAGCGCGCTTTCCGTTCGAACTGGATCGTTCGAACGGAAAGAAATCGCGCAAAATAAAGAAGTTGGAGCAAGTTCCGATCGCAAAAAGCTCTCAACTTTTGCGGAACTTGCTTTTGTAACGGGCCCATCGTTGTCAACCCCTTACGCTCATCCTTCGCCGGTCTACTCTTCTGTCCATAGTCGGTGCCTGCAACGGCAAGCTGCCACTTCAAGGGTAAGATGAGGATGAGGCCGGCCAATCCAGTTCCGGGTGGTCGTGACCCACGGAGCAGGCCGCGGTCTTGCCTCGTCCATCGTTCCGGCGACCACTACGCCGCAAAGCCGAAGTTCCGCGGTGGCAGGTTACGCCAACTAGACCAAATCGTCGCTTTTCCGGTCCTCGTCATTGTGAATAGGTCTGAGCAGCCGCCCGGGAACTCCCACAATCACAAAATCCGGAGGATATTCCTTGTCGAGAAGAAGCGTTGCCGCACCGACGACACTGGAATCTCCCAGCTTCAGGCCTCCGAGCATAATGGAGCGCGTCCCCAGCCAAGCACCATTTCCGATCACAATGTCTCTGGATAGGCCGGGACCTGCGCGCCGAGAGCGGTCGCCAATCTCATGCGACCCGCAGATGAAACTTACTTCAGGCGCAATATCACATCTGTCGCCGATGAAAATATTAGCGCCCACCGCCGTGAAGAAACTAGCGCCGATTCCGATCCAGCAATCGCTCCCTATCGATACTTGCCCGCCGCCGTAAAACTTAACTCTTCCACAAACCTTCGTTCGAGCTCCTAACTTGACGCCGGCCAACCGCAAAAATATCCGCTTGATGAGGAAGCAACGGGTTGGTGGAAGAATTGCCAGAAAGACGTTTACAAGAAAATAAACCATCAGATTACCCGTGGGTTCTGTTGATCGAACCGAGAGTGCCCTCCGCCTGTTCGTTAAGCGGAGCGGAGCGGTGCAGTGCGGTGCGGCTGTCATTTCCTAAACCGCGAATGGACCACAATCCAATTCTGTATACCGCGGGTTCAAATGGGTTCGGGACGCGACGATGCATTCCGCCGGTGGCTGCGCGAGGGCATCCTCCAAATCGTTCCAAATCGTTCGGCAACAATACAAAAAACCCACAAGAAGAAAACATTCGTGTCCGACGAGATCGGTATAAGCGGCATATAAATGACGGACAACAACAGCACAACCAAAGTAACCCAATCGTGGAAGCGACCTCGCGTCCGAGCTTTGAACCAGACATGCTCGCTATAGTAGCCTAGAATAAACAGAAAGACGCCTGCTCCTGCTAACCCGAAATCCGCAATGTAGGACGAAATCGCCGTAGTCCATCCGAAGCCCATGGCGCCAGCGTCTTCCAATGCCCGCGTCTTGTCCAATAATGTGTCAAGAACCGATAGTCCCGTTATCGGCTGCAACTGTCGCATCAGGAACGGGAAAGTAAAGACTCCGTAAGAATTGCGGTAGTCCGATGCAAGAAATGATTTAAATAAAGGAATCGGCGATGAAAAGTAGACGACACCCTCTTCGATTAACCCCTTTGTCTTGGTTCCAAGCATATTCTCAAAATCATTTATAGCGGGCATCATATCATAATTGAACAGCATCCTAAGTACTACTGTCTTGTCGTCTGAAATTGCATTATCGTTTCGAGCGGCCGCCACGTAACCCATATAGGCAGCCAAAGCGCAGACTGCACCAAACAGATAGAGTAACTTTACGGATCTTTTATATAAAGAGGCCTTTGGCGTGAGTTCGAAATTTTGTTTCGGCGCGAACAAATAAATCAATAACGACACAATCAAAATCTGGAAAGCTGCCTGGCGGCCGCCGTTGAAAACAGAGCCTAAAAAATAACCTCCAACAGGAAGAAATAGGTACCAGCGCTGAACAAGTCCAAGCCTCCCCCAGTAAGTTAATGCGAATGCATAACAATACAGGCTGGCCCAAGAAGTGACATTTGATACTTTACCGAATATAGAAATGCCTTCACTTTTTAACATCGCCTCGTGCAGCGCTGTCAAATCTGAAATATCAGCCGCGCTGCCTTTCATTGCGAAGTCGAGCCACAGGCAAAGCGTTCCAATAAGGCCTAGCCACCAACAAAAATAAGCAAGTGGGGCGACAACTGTAACATCGTCTGATAAGATAACACCTTTTGATGGCATCGCGCGAAACCGTTTTCTTCTGAAAACGACTGCCCCACATACAAAGCAGCTGATGTAGCTTAGCAATACGAGTTCGAACATTATGTTGGCTTCGGGGAAATCTTCATAATTGATGACATGCAGCATGAGCATCAACGTTGGAATCAGCCATGTGATTGCTAATACGGACACCGGCCCGCCTCTTTTCCAATTCGAAGCAAGTATCGCGAACAATGCCGCTGCCAAGACAATGAACATCTTTGTATCTACTCCTTTTATTTTAGCACATAAACTCATAAATCGGCGTCAGGGAATTCCCGAATCGACGTGCGCATGATTCAAGCTTCCAAACGGGAGCTTGCCGATGGGCCGCTATGAACTGACGGATTTCGAGTGGAAGGCGAATCGAACCACACCTTTCGGCGCGGCGTTACGCGCATTGACAAACGTCGCGTATTGAATTTGCAGGGTTTTGCACTCTGGGGCGCGCTGGGCGGACCTGCCGGAACGCTATAGGCCGCCCACCACGATCTACAACCGGTTCAATCGATGGCGGAAGGCCGGCGTCTGGGATCGTCTGATGGACGCCATCTTCAAGGCCGATGAGGCGACGTGCAGATGATCGACACTTCCGTCGTTCGCGTCCATCAGCAGAGCGTGACGGCAAAAAAAGGGGGCGGGGGAATCGAGGTCTGGGTCGCTCTCGAGGCGGTCTCACCACGAAAATCGACGCGCTCGTCGACAAGAAAGGTGGCGGCTCCGCTATGGCGAGCAAGGCGACGATGGCCTTCTGCGCGACAAGACGCGCAAGCCCGGGCGCCGATCTCCGCCAGCGTCGTCGCGAAAGTGCTGGAGCTGACCTGGTCCGAGCCACAGGGCGAAGCCACCACCCATTGGACGTACCGTCGCCATGGGCATTTCGCTGCGCGCCGTTCAGTGCATGTGGGAGCCGCATTGCCTGCCACCTCATCGCGTCCGAACCTTCGAACGATCCAACGACCCAAATTCGTCGAGTTCGAAAGCGTCGGTCGCTAGGCCGAAAACTGCGCACCAACGATCCACAGATTGAGCACGGCGAGAAGGCAGTACCGACAAAAAATCCGGTCAGAGCGCTTTTTCGACCCGGAACATGAAGATAAACGAGCGTCTCGAACTGCGCAACAGTAACAGCTTGTCGAGCCAGTGGCTGAGGAAGCGCAGCCTTCGCGGGAAATACGTGTCCCACTGCACGTTCGGAATGTAGTAGAAGTCCACGCGGCTGACCGAAAGGTTCTGCCTGCGGATAGAGTTGAGGATATTCTTCTCATTCGACAGCCGGTAGTAGGCCGGGTAGTCATTGGCTTCGGGGTTCACGTAATTTCGATAGAGCTTGAGCAGCCCCGACCGCTGGATGATTCGCGTGAGAATCGTGAACGGATGATGAAAGTTCGGGCTCATTGACCAGTAACAACTGCCCGGCTTGAGGATTGCAATAACCTTACGCAGATAGCCATCCACGTCAGCGACGTGTTCGACCACGTTGTAGGAATAGGCCATGTCGTAGGTTTCGTTGGGGACCGGGATCTCCTCCACCGGGCAGGTCCAGCGCTTGGTGAGGTTGCTGGCGGGTTCGATCATTGGAAAGGGGTCGACGCCGTCAAGCTGGCCCAATCCATCACAAAAATATGGGTAGGACGGATTGTCGCCGTGGCCGCAACCGATGTCGATGACGCGGCCCGAAATGCCCCGCTCAGCCTTCAAGAGCGCACCATAGATGATCTGGAAATTGCTCCGATTGCGATCATAATAGTCATAGCCGCGATCGATATCGAGGAAATGGACGTTGACCGAAGGCGGCGCGGGCCGATTGGTTCCGGCTTGATTATCAGCGGAGGGCAAATTGGGTCTCCAGTGTGGGATTAGCGATGCCTTCCGTAACATCTGAGTGGCACTGCATCAAGCTTCACGCGCCGCGAAACGCATGGCTTCGCCTTGCTGTTGAGACAATAGATTTCGGTTGAAGGTCCCTTGTGGGGTACCGCGACACAGACAAAGGATGCGCAGGCGCCGCCGGACGTGCGAGTCTGCCGGGCCCGCCGCTCAAGCGGGGAAGATGCGGGACCATGACCCACGAATACAAGCGCAATGGCACCACGACGCTCTTCGCCGCCCTCAACATCCTCGCCGGAACCGTCATCGGACGTTGTGTGAAGCAGCATCGGCATCAAGAGTTCCTCCGCTTCCTCAACGCCGTGGAGGCACGCAAACCCTCTCTTGGGAATCCCAAAAGTTCGCCTGCCGCTAAAAATCTGCCAAAATAGTGCTAGGCACGCGTTTTCGCGTCACTCCTATATGCAAAGTGCAAAAACGGACGCGCGATAACGCCCCTCATCGCAAGTCGGCCATAGCCGACTTGTGAAAACGCCCCATCCCGCAAGTCCAATATATCGAACTCGCGGGAACGAAAAGACCCCGAGCCGGGGTCACCCGACTTGGGCCAAGGCAAAAACCCCAAGTCCGAGGGTTCGGAACCGCGGGAACGCGCCATCGCGCAAGCGGGCTTTAGTCGACTTGCCGGCAACCTTGAACCTGAGTCGGCCGTCGTCGCCGCGCCATTGGCGCGCGGCCACGCTCGAAGCCGTCAAGCAGGCGTGGCGATCGCCGGTCAAACTGGACTTCCCCCAAGCTTGGCTTGCCGCAAGTTTTCTTGCCCCAAACCGTCTCGCCGATGGACGCAAGGGCCAATCCATGCCCGCGCGCCCAAAACGGCCTGCGCGGCGAGACCCGCCTCAAGCCGCGGGCGAAAGGTCCGGCCCGCCCCACCACCGGTCATCGTCGACCGATGCGGCCGTTCCGCGGGTGACGCCGCGAGGGGCGGCGCGGCCATTGACAGCGTTTTGGGAGCTCGGCGGCGCGGGCGTCGCTCGTGAGAACGCCCCGCGCCCGAGGCCCGCCTCGTTTTCAAGTCGCGACGAGACATGAAAACGCCTTGGCGGCGCGTTCGCCCGCTCGTTCAGACGACTTCCGTCGCTTCATTCGCCGCGGGAGCCGAAGCGGGTCGACGAATATGTTCAAGCAGCACGCGCTCGAAACGCGGCAGCAGGCGCGACGAACTCAAACTGTCGGCGAGGCGCAATCCGTTTTTGACCTGATCCGACAAATCCCGCGTCACCGCCTGCTCGATCGCCGCCGCGAGCGCCGCGTCGTCGCCGGCTGGCGTCAGCAAGGCGACATCGGCCAAAACATCGAAAAGTTCGCTGCCGGGGTCGGCCGCCACGACGAGGGGACGGCCGCTCGCCAACATGCCGCCAAGCTTTGACGGCATCACGAGATCGGCTACCCCCTCATGCTGCGGGAGCATATGGATGTCGGCCATGCCGAGCAATTCATTCAAGCGCTCGGCCGGCTGCAGCGGCAGGTGCAACACGTTGGGGAGATCGGCGGAGGCGGCTCGCAAGGCCTCGCTCAGCGGACCGGCGCCGGCGATGACAAAGCGGATGTCACCCCGCCCTCGCAGCCGCCGCGCGGCGGCGATCACCACGTCAAGCGCCTGCTTGACGCCAAGATGACCGGCATAGAGCGCCACGAAGGCGTCGTCATTGATGTTGAGTTCCGCGCGAAAGGCGTTTCCGACTTTCGGCGTCGGGGTGATGGCGCCGGTGTCGACCCAATTGCGCAGCACTTCGACCTTGACCGGATCGAGCCCCTTGGCGAGCAGCGCGGCGCGCATCTTTTGCGAGATGGTGACGACGCGATCGAATTGACGCATTAACAGACGTTCAAGCAAAAACCCCGCCTGTTTGATCGGCTCGCCCTTGATATGGCCAACGCCGAAGGCGGCGTCCACTTCGAGATCCTGCACGTGCAACAGCGTCCGCGCGCCGACGAGCTTGGCCGCGATCATCGCGACCGGGGCGGAAAACAGCGTCGGCTCGACGCACATGACCACGTCCGGGCGAAATCTGACAATGCGCCAAGCGACCATCGGCGCGGCGGCGAGCGCGAAGCTCAAGGGCGCTAGCAGGCGCCAAAAGCCGCCGCCATCGGTCTTCATCAAAATGGGACAACGAGTGATTTTGATCCCATCCACTATCTCGCTGACATAAGCCAAGGCGCTATAGGGCTCGCGCGCATACCATCCAGGATAGTGCGGCGGCGCCGTGACAACTTCGATTTGGCAGCCGCGGGTCCGCAGATATTGGGCGAGTTCGGTGGTGTATTTGCCGCAACCAATCAATTCGGGGGCATAATTTATCGCGTGGATCAAAATTTTGGCGGGGGAAGGGGAACCTTCGCCGGGGAAGGCGCGTTGCCTGGAAGATCGGATCGTTGTCCGGGCGGCGGATTGGAGCCCTCTCATAAGAAATGGAGAGCCGAACCGGGTAAAAAACGAAGATGACATAAAAGGACCTCCAATCTGGAGGCGCGTTGGCCGCGCCTCATCGTGCAAAGGTGGCGGGTTAAGATTATCGAGAGGTTGGGAACGCGGCGAGATTGGGCGGCGTGGCGACGGTGGGCATCCAGGCGATCCGCGGCGAAAACTCATGGATCAAAAATCAAGTGAAAATTTACTAAAGAGAACTCATGATCGAGCGAGAGAGGGTCCCTGGGCCGCGTCAAGTGAAGTCCCGCCGGGCCGGCCCAGATTATCGCGACCCATGGGATCTACATAAGACCGGAAATTTGGCCATGCTGCCGCAGTCCGGGTGAGTCCGTAGCCACGGAGCCAACCGTTATTAGCGCGGACCAAAACGCGCTCCAAGAACCAAAACGCGCTCCAAGACTTGAACGCGATTTGGCCATGCTGCCGCAGTCCGGGTGAGTCCGTAGCCACGGAGCCAACCGTTTTAGCGCGGAGCAAAACGCGCTCCAAGACTTGAAAGCGCTCCAAGACTTGAAAGCGCTCCAAGTCCCTCCGGCGCGATCACGCCGCCGGTTCGACCCATTCCTCCCGGAGCCCTACGCGAACACCCTTGCCCATGATATCAAGCAAGACTTCGATTCGCCCCTTATTGTCCAAGCGGTCCAACACGCCGAGCGCATCGGCGAAGGGCCCGTTGACGAGGCGAACCTTATCTCCCTTACGCAAATCCCGCGCGAAACGAAGGCGCCCCGCTCGATCCGCGGACATGATCAGCGTTTCCACGACCCCGGCCGTCACCGGCAACGGCCGATCTTGCGCCATGAACAGACTGGACACGCCGATCGTTCCGTTGACGCTTCGCCACTGATCGTGGTCGAGATCGAGCGCGACAAAAATGTAGCGCGGAAACACCGGCGCGTTGACCTGGCGCATTCGCCGCGCGTGCCGCACCGTCTTGACGCGGCGGGGGAGAAAATTACGGAAGCCTTGCGCCGCGAGCCGCATCGCGACAGTCGCTTCCTTACTCGGCAGCGTATGCGCCACATACCAGCGTTCGCCTGGCCTAAGATCCAGATCGGCGATCGCCTCGCTCGTTCCCCCGGCGCTCACGCTACGCTTCCCCCGACACCAAACTGTTTTGTCCGCATGGACCTGTCACAACAACGCCACGCCATTGGCGCGAAAATCCGAACTCCAAGGGCTGCTTGCGAAGCTATACAAAGATCGCGGCTAAATAAAGATCGCGACAAAATTAACCCCTCTAGATATTGTTACAATCCCAAGGCGCGCGCCCAGGCTTGATCCTGGGCGCCGCGCGCGGAAATTTGTTGTTTGAGCGCCTGTCGCGTCGCCTCGGGTTTTTTCGCGATGATCGCTTGCAATTGTTGCGCTTGCGCAGCGTCGAAGCGTCCATTCAGTTCAACCAGCTGATTGACGGCAAGCCGCTGCTCATCGCTCGGCAACAATTCCCACAGGCGCACAAGAAACAGCGCGCGAGGGACCATGGTTTCGAATTCGCGCGGCTCTGTCACATTGGACATTCGCAGCGCGTCGAGAATTTGCCGCGGCGGCGCGCCGCGTCGCCAGCGAGCGATCGCCAGATTGAGCCACAGACGCCCCGCCGTCGGCTTCACCGCCAACAGATAGATGAGCTCGGGTTCGACGGCGGCGGCGCCCGCCGCCGCCTCGATCATCAGGCCCTTGGCCCGCCGCGACCTGCCCGCCAATCCCGGCGTCGCCGTCCATGCGGCGACGAGAGGGATTGCTTGCTGGATTTCGCGGCGACGCGCCTCGCGGCCAGCGGCGTCCTCGGCGGCCTCGCTCGCCAATATCGCCCCCGCGGCGGCTTCCGCGGCTTCGAAACGCAGCAGTTCAACGCCCTTGGCGATCAACGCCAGCGCGACGGCGATCATGACGACAGAGGTTGCGATGGCGCGGGCCGAGGTCATCGTCAGGCGGCTCAGTTGCTATAATATTTTTTGTAGTAATGGCCGCTGTATTGGGCATAGGCGCCATAGCGCGGCGTCTTGGCCTCGTCGACCATGGTCAGCGCGACTCCCGCCAGTTTGTGATTACGCGCGAAAAAGTCGAGGTTGGGGCCGACCATTTCTCGCTTGGTGACTTGCCAGCGAACGACGAACACCACCTTATCGACGATAGTGCTCAGCACCCGGGCGTCGATCACCGGCTCGACCGGCGCCGAATCGATGATGATGTAATCGAACGCCTCGCGCAGCTTCTCGACAACCCGTTTTAGGCGCTCGGAGCCCAAGAGATCCGGCGGATTTTGCGATTTCATGCCGGCCGGAAAAATGGTCAAGCCGTCCTGACGCGAAATGACGTCCTCGAACGGAACCGAAGCGGTCAGAAAGTCAACCAACCCGGGCTTGTCCTCCAAGCCAAAGGATTTGCTGAGCGAGGGGTGACGCAAGTCGCAGTCGAGCAGCGCCACCCGTTGGCCGGACTTCACCGCCGAGAAGGCGAGGCTTCGCGCCAGCGTTGATTTGCCCTCGCTCGGCATCGACGAGGTGACCAGAATGACCTTGGCGGGGTTGTCGACGTCGGCCATTTGAATGCCGACGCGGATCGAGCGAACCAGTTCGGCGTAGCGCGACAAAGGTTTGCCGATAAGATAGCGCGCCGGATCGACAAGCTTGTCGTCGATTTTGCGGTCCTTGTCGGCGAGAAGCGGAATAGAGGCCAAAACGGGATAGCCGAGCTTCTCCTCGAGCTCGCGCGCCGTCGTGAAGCCGGAGTTGAGCATGTCCAAGGCAACCGAACCGCCGACGCCAAGCAGCAGGCCGACAACGCCGGCCAGCGCTTCAACGAGCCCTTTCTTGGGAAAGGATGGCGCGCTGGGTTTGGTCGCCGGAGAGATCACGCGCGCTTCGCGCTCCTCGAAGCTGGCTTGTTCGCGGGTGATGTTGGCGCGCGACAGAAAATTGTCGAACAACGTCTTATTGGCGGTGTTGAGCCGCTCCAATTCGCGCAGGCGCACGGCGACGCCATTGTCCTGACCAGTTTGCCCGGTGATCTGGCCGAGGCTGGCCTGCAGCGACTCTTCGCGCGACTTGGCGACGTCGTAATCATTCTTCAAATTGAGCAGGATGCGTTGAACCTCGGCGGAGATGGAGCGGTCGATGTCGCGCCGCTCGGCCCGCGTGTTGATGACCAGCGGATGCTGCTCGCCATAATGGGCGGAGAGATCGGCTTCCTTGCGCGCGACTTCCGCCTGCTGCGTGCGCAATTGGTTAATAACGAGCGAACGCACGACATCGGGGATCGCCTGCGCGTTGCCGCCGCGCGCGGTGACCTGAGCCGCCTGCTCATATTTGGCGCGTTTCTCGGCGGTGTCGGCGCGGGCGGCGATCAGCTTGGCGTTCAGTTCGGAAAGCTGCTGGTCCGAGATGGTGATTTTGTTGTCGCCGCTGCTGGTCGCCTGAAGGTTATGCTCCTTGCGAAACGCCGCCACCGCTTGTTCCGACTGGCGCAGCTGATCCTGCAAGCCCTCCATGCGCTCGGCGAGCCAGCTCGAGGCGCGTTTGGCCGCGTCGTAGCGGGCGTCCAATTGGTCGACGACATAGGCGTCGGCGACCGCGTTGGCGAGACGGGTGGCCTTGACCGGATCCTCGGACGTGACGGCGATCGACAAGACGTAAGTGCGGTTGACGCGGGTCACTTCCAGCGCGTTGCGCAAGCGACCGATCGAACGCAGAACATCGGGCGGAATGGCGCCGTCCGGCTTGGCGACGGCGGCCTGCTTGGCCTCCTCCGGCTGGAACAGGTCAGTCAGCAGACTGAAGAGACCGGCGCGAGGCGCCGAGCCGAATTCGGGATCGGCGGTGAGTTTTTCCTTCTCGACGACCCGCCGCAACAAATTGATCGACTGAATGACCGAAAGCTGACTGTCGACATTGCCGGTCTCGAGATTGAGTTCGGGCATGATGCTTTCCGCGCCAAAAATCTTCTCCTTGCGCGGCTCAAGCAGCACTTGCGCCGTCGCGGTATAGCGCGGGGCGATCATCAGCATCACCAGAAAGGCCAGCGCCATCACGACCGCGGCGGCGGCGAGGATCAATTTCCAGCGCCGCCAAAAAAAATCCTGCAGATGACGCAAATCAATCGCATCGGAACCGTCGTGCCCTTCAGCGGCCTGCGTAATTTTCAAAGGGATATTTCCATGCATTGGCGAATGCTTCCCAAGCTGATGTCCGAGCGTCGCTAGGTAATACAGTTAGCAGCCGTTTAACAAGCCTTGTTGGCGGAATTGCGACACCGGCGGATTTCACCCCGGCGACCGCGAGGTCGCCGCTCTATTGTTTGGCGACGCAGGCTCGGCTATCGATCGGTAGCGATTTTGCTGCTCCAGGATTGCGCCACGCCGGCGCCAAGCAGCGCGACCCAGGTCAAGGCCACCGCCTCGATTTGCATGCTGAAATCGACGAAGGCGTGCAGAGCGACGATCACCGTGGCGGCGCTCGCCGCGAGCGGAGCGGTGACGGAATTTCGCCGGGTCAGCGCGGCGAAAACGCAGCGCCCAGCCAGCAGCGCAATGGCGGCGAGAAAAAGCAACGCCACCGGAACGCCAAGGCCCTGGAGCAACTCGAGATAGCTATTATGCGCCTTGTCCCAAACGCCCAAGAGGTCGATGGTGTTATCTCGGTACATCGGGAAAATCTCCTGAAAAGTTCCATCGCCGAAGCCGAGCAGCGGCGCGTCGGCGATCGAACGCCAAGTCAAGCCATAGACCGCCAAGCGATCGTTGGAGGCAAGACCTTGCGCCGTCAGTCGATCGGCGAGAAAATCGCCAAAATTGAAAACGGCCGCGCCAATCGCCAGACCGACCATCAGCAAGCCAAAACCCGTGGCGGCGGCGTTGTCGCGGCCGCGGACGCCGGCGACCAGCAGGAAGGTCAATAGACCGCCCAGCGTCGCGAAACAGCCGCCGCGCGAGCCGGTCAGGATTAGAGCTGCTCCGACGATGGAGGCGCAAGCGATCCAGAGCCCGAGCGGACCGACGATCAAGGCGATAAACCGAGCGATTTCGCGGCCGACGCCGGCGCTTTGCAACCCGCCGCGATGCAAAAACAGGCTCGCGGCGACCGCGAGGGTCGCCGTCAGACCAAGGCCGGCGTAAGTGGCGTAGGAATTGCGATTGACGAAGCTCGAAGTCACTGAATCCAAATAAGCGGCTTTGTCGAACCAGAGAAGCGTGCGCGGGAATAGGAAAAAAGCGATGACGCCATAGGTTGCGTAAAACCCGCCAATGATGGCGATCGCCTGCGTCAGGCGGCGCGCTCGCGCCGCCTGGCGGCAGAGTTGCAACGCCAGCCAGAAGGCTAGACCGCAGGTGACGAAGCGCAGCAGAGCGACGATGGTGTCATCGCGGTTGACGCTGATGGAGCCGGGCAGATCGCTCGCCAGGGTCTCGCGCGCCATCTGCCAGATCGGGTGCTGATTGCCGGTCGGGACGAAGGAGCTAACTTGAATCAATGACCAGGCGCAAACGCCGGCGAAAGCCAAAGCCGGGAACCAGATGCGGCGCGGCGCCACCGGGTGGCGGCGGAGCGTCGCGAGCAAGCCGATTTCGTAGAGCACGGCGAGGCCGCCAAAGCCGACCGCGTTAACGCCCCAGGCCAGCGGTAGATTGGAGCCGAACCACAACGGCGTCCAGGCCAAAAGCGCGACAAAGCCGACAAACAAAGTCCCGTCGATACGGGCGGCGTATTTCGCGCCAAAGCCGGCGGAGGAGGGGCGCGTCGTGGCGGCCAATAGCCTGGCCTTAACGTCAGGATCGGCCTCAAGGCCGCTCGCGGCGGCGGGGGGCGCATGGACGGGTCGCGACGAGGTCATCTCTGGCGGGCCGCCCGCGCTCGCCGGTGAAGCAGCAACAAAAATATGCGCCAAGATCAGCTCCCTTGCTCGGCATGCGCCAGAAAACATCGAAAAAGCTCGGCCCTGATGTTAGGCGGCGTCATGGGTTGATCGCGACGACGGAGCCTTCCGCGGGCGTCGCTCCATCTCGGCGGAGCTTGACGCGGAACCAAAAGCTTTGCGCTGTTGACCCAGCGACGTCGGGGACGCGCCCCACGCCCATGGCGAGTCGCGCGAAGCGCCGCGTGGCGGAGAGGCGTCGCTGAAAATTCGGCGAAATGTGGCGGGCGCGCCACCACGGGCCGCCGGCGTTTTCGCCAAACCGCGCGGACAGCGACGCCGTCGGCGCGACAGCCGCCGGCGTGGCCGCCCTCGGATCCTCGGTAGTTTTTCCCAAGGCTCGCTGGGTCTGGCGGCCCAGTAGGGCGGCGCGCCGCCCTAACGCCGTCGATGCGTGGCGATCGCGGGCGACCGGCAAATCGCCAAACCCCCGCCAGTTCGGCGACTGGTGTTTTCTGGGTCATGCTGGCCGCCGGCTCTGTTGGCGCTCGCGACCGCCGGGGCGGAAGTAACCGACCCCGCCGCCGCGGACCCCAGGCCCGCCGCGGCGACCGCTGTCGTTTTGGCTCGCCACCCGGCGGCCGGCGGCATTCTCGAAGGCGCTGGCGCCGCGCGGATCCGTGGAATCCGCCGCCCCGCCAAGTTGATTAGCCGCCAGTTGATCGCCGGCCTGGCTCAAGGTTTGTCGCGCTTGCGCCAGCGCTCCAGCGGCGCCCCGCCGATGGGGCGAGGCGCCTCGGAGCTCGGCGGCAATGTCGGCGGCGAGCCGCGGATGTCGCGCCAATAGCCGGTTGAGCGCCGCGGTCGCTCCGGGTCCACCATTGGCGTTTCGCGCGAAGGCGGCCGCGACGCTCGGATCAATCGCCCGCCTCCCGGCGCGCGGCCCCCCATCGTGGGTTGGCCGGGCGAGCCGGGAGGCCGCCGCGGTCGCCAGCAAAACAGCGCGGCCAATTGTCGCGATTCGCCTCGGCATTGATTTCTCCGGTCAACTCAATATTTGTATGTCGCGCCCAAGGAAAACTGGTTGCGCGTGAAGCTTCCGCCCTCGGCGTTCGACTCGACCTTCACCAGCGAATAATTCAAAGTCGCGAAGAGATTCCTCCAAATTTCATAATTCACGGTCGGGCCCGCGCTCCAGCGGTGATCGTGGCGCCCGCCGCTCACATAAACCACGTTGGCGTAACCACCAGTAAGCGAAGCCGTCCACTGCCGGGACATCGCGTACAGTACGCTCGTCGTGGCGGCGGTCACATACGCCGCGCTGCCGGTCGGGTTGCCGGAAATCAGAAGGCCGGAGTCCTGATAGGACTCGTCCAAGCTGGCGCTGATGGTCCAGGCCCTGGTCGGAAACCAGGAAATCTTGCCGCCATAGACCGGGCTCGAAGGCGCGCCAAAAGCCTTGTAATCATAGAGCTGTTGCTGATAGCCGGCGTAGATTTCACCCTTGAAAAGGCTGAACCGATCGGTGCCCAAGCCGGCGACAACCCGATAGCCTTGGGAATTATAGATCGTGCCGGCGCTCTGCACATTGGGCGCGAGCAGATTGTAAGTCGTGTCGCCGCTAAAATCATGAATATTCCCCGCGGCCTCCGTGTAGGCGTAAAGCATCGGCATGATAGCGTAGCCAAGTCGCCCGGCGACCGTGGTGACCAGATTATCGCGATAGGCTTGATCCTCGGAACCCGATGTGGTGTTAAGAGCGCCAAAAGTCGTCGCGTAAGCGCTCGCGCTTAGGCCAATGAAAAATCGGTCGAAGGATTTTAGCCCCGACACATATCCGCCGAAGATGTTATATTGCTCCGGACTTGCAATGACGCCGCTGGTCCCAAAAGGAGTCGTCACGACGCCATTATTATAGATGTCCGTGATGTGATCATACTGGCCGCCGATCGTGAACACAAAATCACGCAGGACCTCCCACCTGTGGGTAAATCCAACCTGCGCATTGGTCGTATCGGCGCTCGAGCTGGCCGGATAAATATTAAAATCGCCGTTCGCGAAAAGCGTGGTTTGATAAATGCCCGTGTCACGGACCGCCACGATGGACGGCCGTAACTTGGAACCGACAGCCGCGACACGATCGGTCGTCGACTGGTAGATGTTGTCGTCGAAAACCGCGCCGACAAAAAAGCTTGGAAATAACATCCAGCCTTCAAACGGGAGACCTTGATAGTCGCGGACCGGCTTGTCGTTCAAGGTCCGCTGCGACATTGGCGTCGGCGACAAGAGGCCGGCCGTGTCGTATCCCGTCGGCGGAGCGCCCGCCGTCGGCGGAGCGCCCGCCGTCGGCGGAGCGCCGACGACCTGCGCCGAGGAGGGAGCGAGCGGAAGAACCGCCGAAACCACCGCAAGGGCCACGACAGCGAAGCCTGACTGCAAATTCGAGGTTCGGGTTACCAAGGCAATCACCTTCTCTCGCGTTCGACCCACGATACCGCGGTCGCCGCGCTAATTCCGATGCCAAAACACATCCAAATCCTAGACGCAACTCGCGGCGTTAGCAACCGCACGCGCGGGCGCATGGGCGGTTTTGGTTAACGATTCCCAGCCAATGTTGCTTCGCGGCAACAGTCGGACCGGCGCGAGGCCCGCGCCCGACCAGGATGATTGACCGCCTTCGCCTCCCGCTCGATCGTCGATCCGGATTTCACGGAAGGCTTTTGGTTCAGAAGTAACGCTCCGGCACGCGAATGAGATCGCCCGGATAAACCGGAGTGGTTGGCGACATTGGGTATTCATGGAACTCCTGCTCTCCGACGCGTTGGATCAGCACATGGGATCGACTTGCCCGGTATGTGCTGCCGCCGGCGACGGCCATGGCGCTAACCACATTCAGGCCGCCCTTATAGAGGTATTCGCCCGGCTTCTCGACCTCGCCGAGGACATAAAAAGGCCGGAACGTCGCGATATCGACGGTGACTTTCGGGCTCTTCAGATAAGCGCCGCTGCTAAATTTCTTCGAGAGCGATTGTTCGAGTTCGGACTTGGTCAGGCCGGCGGCTTCAACCGTCCCCGCGAGAGGCAATGAGACGCTGCCGCCGGGGTCGATTTCATACTCGCCCGTCAGCTTGTCCTCGCCATAGACGGTGACCCTGATTTTGTCCCCCGCCTGCAACCTTATCGCGCCGGTGGCGCCGCCAGGACCTGGCCTTGAAAGATTTTCGACCGCGCCCGGCCCAACCACCGGCATGCTGTCACATCCGGCGAGCGCGACCATGGTCGCTACAAGCGCCACCAATAGACCGTTGAATTTCATGAATCTCTCTATAGTTTTAACGCCAACTCTTAACGCCAATCGAATCGCGGCCGCGCGGAGTAGGAATTTCCCCTACCAACGCTCCATTGCGAGTGCGATGTGGCGGTCTCATATAGCATATTTGACGTGGAGGGCAATTAGGGCGGCGCGGAAAAGACATAGGTCGCGGTTGGACAACAGCCATGCGGCTTCTTGGCACATGCGGCTTCCTGGCAAGAGACGAGGACGGGATGCCGACAGAGCGCTCCATCGCGATGTCGCCCGCCGCGCGGGAAGCGGCGTCGCCATAAGATCGCGGACCAGAAACACCAACGCCGACGCAAGACGGCGTGGTTTTTTGCGTCGTTACCCCGTTCGATGGTCGATCGCCGGTTAGATGTTCAGTCAACGCGACAAGGGCAAATTCATGTTGAAGCGACCAGCGATGTCCCAAACCCAGTTATTGTGTTGTGTCGGGCTCTCGCTTGTGGTGACGACAAGCGTCGCCGCGCGGGTCAAGTCGGGCCAATTTTCCCATAGCGCCGAACAAAACTGTATTTTGGGCGGCAAGCTGAACGCTGAACGATGCGCGAACGCCGCGGCCAATGCGCAAGCCGAATTCGAGCCCCCCGTTTTCCTTCACGCGAAGCTCGCGAGCGAGTCTTCGCCGCCGGGGGTTGCAACTTGGGCTTCAAAGGCGCGGAGGGCTGGGCGGGCAAGAAGTCCGGCATCTATTTCTCACCGCGCCACGCGGGCTTTCGGGTGCTGGCGCCGTCGCCGCGCGACGCGACGGTCGCGCCCTTCGCCTTGGGTCCGCGGATTCGTTTTTCGCCGCGGTCGATCTTGCGCAAGGATACAAGGATCGACCCGCAAATCGCGCATAATGCGCGAGATGCCTGGCGGGCGCGGCCGGGGGCGCGACGACGGGAACATTTGGCGTGGACACGCCTTTTGCCGCGGGCGATCGCGAGCCGCCGCCGCCGCCCATTGACCATGATTTCGATTGCGCGTCGGTGCTGGAGCCAAGCGCCAGCGATCATGCCGACACCGGCTGTTATTTGGCGCCAGCGCGTCGACGCTGAGCAACGCAGATTGAAAGGGCTGGGCGAGTTTTCCAGCCGGTCGGCGCGCGTCGCCAAAGGCAAATCGCGCCCCGTGGGCGAAAGACGGATATGATTATGCATCGCCGCGGATAAGGCGTTGGGGAACCTATTCCGCATCAAAGCGATTTTTTGGTTTGGCGACTAAAGAAACGCTTTCCTGAATCAACTCCGCGCCTGATTCAACAGTCACCAGCATGATCACGCCGGTCATTGGTTCGGACTGGGCCGGGGTCCAACGGACGAAAATGACCCTTCGCCACCACTCCCCCGTTACCACCCGGCCCGTTACCACCCAGCCCGCCGCCATCAGGCCCGTTGGGCGAAATGGCCGACGCGAAGTCGATCGGCTGCAGAATCGCGGGATCTTGTCCGACTGAATCTGAAAAGTTCCAGCCCCCAGAGCCGCCACGGCCGGTGTTCGAGACGGATTTCCAGGTGGCGGTCGCTGTTTGGCCCGGCTGCGAGAGATGCTCGCGGCCGTGGTGCAAATTCCACGAATGGCCGCGAAATTGGGTTCGAACGTTCATTGGGATCAGGCAGCGAGCACCGCGTTCCAAATCTCAGGCGCCGTTTTGCCCGTCGTTCTGAGTTTGCTCAGCGCGAATTGACCTTTCCTGATTCGATGCGTGCCTATCCGGTTAAGACTTCGAGCCACTACATATAGGACGCCGCCACTCTCCTGAATAGAGCGCGCCGAATGTCGGGGCGGCGACTTCGCCGGCGATCCCGAGCAACGAGCGGAAGGCGTTGAAGGGGTAAAAGCGCCGATTGAAGCGGAAGGTGAACTCGTTGAGGTAAGCTTGCAGGTGCTTCGCGCTGACGCCGGGATGAACGCCGGTGAGCCAGGTCTTCAGGTTCGAGAAGACGAGATGAATGATGGGCAAAAAGTCTTCGGCGGCCTCTGGATCGCCGCGCTCCGCGATGGCGTGGTGATCGTAG
>PLZT01000532.1 GCA_003152255.1 Methylocystaceae bacterium
TCGCGGCGGACGTGAACATCGGGAAAGTGATCGCCGCCATCTGACTGAGAATCGAGAGCGTGGTCTCGCCGCCATAGGCCTGCCAGTCGGTATTGGTGATGAAGCTTACCGCGGTGTTGAACGCCAGCACCGGCTCCATGCCGGCGAAATGCAATGGGTTGAGCGGCAAATGATCCTGGAACACGAGAACCAAATAGATGATGACCGCCATAAAGAGATTCGTGGTCAGCATATGGAGCGTATAGGCCTTCCAGCTCATCGCTTCGCTGCAGACCCGCTTGCCGACCAAGACGTAAATGAGATTGTCGATCCGATCGCAGACCGGATCCAAGAAGGTTTTCCGCTCGGTTACGACCTGGGCGAGGTAACGACCCACCGGAATGCTGATCAGCGCGCCGATCAGCAACGTCAAGGCGATTTGTAGCGCCGATTGGAGCGTCATATGAGCCGCCTAGAATTTCTCGGGATTGATCACCGCATAGAATAGATAAACCACTAGCAGAAAAACGAGCACTATCAGGAGATAAATCGGAACCATGGCGATCTCCGTCGTTTCCGGGTCGACAACCCTCAGTGTGAAGTCGGATTTCCTGACGACCCGGAGAACCGATGGTCGCGCTTCGCCAACCGCGGTCGCTCGATCACATGCTCCGCGAAATTTACGAGCGCGATCATCACGAGATAACCACAGACCAGAACGACCAACATAAACGCGGCGGCGACCATGTTCGATCTCCATTAATTTGCCGAGCGGCTAAACCATTGCCACGTTTCAGCGGTTGCGATCAAATTCTCGATGTCGTCGAGTAGCCGCTGACATAAGCATTCTTCGGCATCAGGGATCAATGCGTTTTTATGCTTGTGCGCATAGCGAAATCATAAATTTCGCGCTCCATTTTGCGCACAGACGCATTTCTTGTCCGGTCGCCGAACAACGCTTTGATCCACGCCACGTGTTGCATGCGGCTGGGTTATTCCGCCTTATGCGGCCCCGATGAAGCCCCGCTCCAAATTTGGTTTGCGACGGGATCATTAGGCCGGAACTCTTCTTTCCGCGTCGCCACATTTGAGAGGCAGTCGGTCCAAAAGCGAGGCCACCGGCGGGAGGTCACGGGCGCTCAACCTGATTAGCGTGACCTGCGAGGACACTCTAAAAGCGTCAGAGCAAGTCGGCAGAGAAGACCGTGATATGACTCTTCGTTCCGATGGTTGACGCATTGGCTTGGAGGAGCGGCGGGTTAAACTGGAACGCCGGCGCCTTGAGCGAATTATAGTAGGCGATTTCCGGACGGATCTCGATCGTCGGCGAGAACCAGCGCTGCCATCCCATCGCGTAGTTGAAATAGTCGGTTTTCACCCCGGTGCGTTGGCCGTTGATGTCGTTGAAATATTCTTAAGGAGATAAATCGTGACCATCGCCACGATATATGCTCCAGGCGAACCAAAAATATCCAGAGCTAAAAAGCAAACACGCGAGCGTTCCCCCGATTGATCCGTGTTTCGAGAGCCACATGGCGATGCCGATGAGCACGAAGCCCCAAAATCCTAACACCGCCGATATGAGAAGCTTTGCCATAGCGCACCTTCATTGCAGTCCATAGGGTGGAGCGACGACGGAGGAGGACCATACACAGGACCGCATTGCGTTCTCCACCTTCAAAAATGCCAAAGCAAATCAGCGGAGAAGACGGCGATATGGCTCTTGGCTCCGATCGCCGACCAGCTGGACTGAAGCAGCGGCGGATAGCTTTCGAAAGCGGGCGCTTTGAGAGAATTGTAAAAGGCGATCTCCGGACGAATTTCGACCGTGGGCGAGAACCAGTGCTGCCAGCCCATGGCGTAATTGAAATAGGCGGTCTTCACCCCGGTGCGTTGGCCGTTGATGTCGTTGAAATACTCCGCGCGCCACGAAACATTGTCGAGGGGTGAAAACTTGTAATTGAGATAGGCGACGGTTGACCATTCCCTTGCGGTGCAGGTTGCGTGATAGTTGTTAGGACAATTCGCAAGGCTCGGACCCATCGTCAAATAAACGAAAGGAGACGGGACGGAGCCAAAGAACGGACCGGTCGCGCCGCCCGAGAACGGCGACCACAGCGTCGTAGCGTTCGGCACGTTGTTTTCATGCTCGTGCCAGGCTTCGATCGCGATGTGCCAGTTGTCGTCGAATTTATGAAAAAACGTGCCGCCGTACCATTGCAGATTGTTATAACCATACGTGCCATTGTTGATGGTATTGGCGCAAAGATAGAGATTGTCCGCGGCGTCGTCGGTTTGATAGCGCAAGCAACCCGACAGGCTCGGCCGAATGCCCGGATCTTCCGGCCCAAGGTAAGGCGCCTGAGCCGACGTCATGGCGAAGACGCCGGGCGCAGGGGTGTAAAGCTGACCGCCCGGAATGGCGGGAATCATGGTCCTGCGACTTTTCCAGAGGCTCGAATCCATGCCGGCGAAAATCCCGACTTGCGCCATCAGATTCTTCGTCGCTTGCAAAGACCCGGTGACGCCGGTGTTGGTGAAGCCGTCGAAGGCGTAAGTCATGGAATGCGACTACATGTAATTGTTGGGAGCGAGCTGCGCCTCAATGTCGGGCAGCGTAATGAAACGGCCAGCGCGAATGACCACGCCTTCCGCGAGCCAGGGTAGATAAAGCTCGCCGTAAATCATTGGCATGTCATAGCCGGCGAAGAGATTCCACTTGGTCAGCTGCTTGCTGAAAAAGCCGAATGACGTGGTGTAGCGATACGCCTCGCCATAGATCGGCGTGATGCGGAAACCCCAGTCGAAATAATCTTTTTGGACCGTGTCGGGCAATCGTTCGACGACAGCCACAACCTGGTCGAGTTGGATTTGATTGGGGTAAATGTAGTAGCCGGCGGGCCAATTGCCCCCCAGCAAGCCTCCGGGCTGCGTTCGCGCAGTGCTCAGATTGAAGCCTGGGTTGATCCAACCGTAGATTTGAACGTGATTTTCCTCGAGGAATTTTCCTGCCGGCGTGGGGCTGAGCGCCTTCATCAATGGGCTGTCGACTGAGTTCGGAACCGTCGCGCCGACCGCGTTGGCGCCGCCGAACGCCCATTCCGTGAATGGATAAGGCGGCTGGGTCACTGGAGCCGGAGGAAACTCGGGTCGGCGACTGGGGGGCGCGTTTGGATCTGACGGGCCCGCCGCCAATCCCCATTCGTCTTGGTAGGCGCCGACGAGCCGACCCATGAAGCTGGACTCGCCTCCTAAGCTCGAGGAGAGCGGAAAAACAGGCTTGTTTGCGCCGGCGGACGTTCCCGGCTGAGGCGCCGCGACCGTCTCAGCGCGCGCAGCCTCCGTATGATAGGTCAAACCGAGGCTCACGGAATTCTCCGCGGCTCTCTCTCGAAAAGTCAGGCCAGGAATGGCGGTGGAGGCAAGGACGGCGGCGCCGAAATCGCTATGCCGATATTCCAGTCGCGCCGACCACGGTCCTGCGAACGCATATTCGACGCCCCCGCCGAGAGTCCAACCGAACCGTTCGATGTTGAAAATGTCCCGCGTCAGCGCCGTGGGCGCGCTCAGCGGCCAATAGTTCTGCTGGACGGTGTAACCGCCATTCGTCAGACCGCCCGTGAGATAATACAGCGACCGATCCTG
>PLZT01000158.1 GCA_003152255.1 Methylocystaceae bacterium
TGACCCGCCAGCCCTTTTTACCGCGTTCGACCCTATTTTCGCATTGCGGCGCGATACGCTTATAATCCCCCGCATGACCCACTCATTTTTCGACCTCAACACCCATGGCTTCCTGCGCGTCGCGGTCGGGGCGCCGCTGGTCGCGGTCGCGGACCCCGCCGGCAACGCCGCCCAGACGAACGAGATGGCGCGCGAGGCGGTGGAGCGGGGGGCGTCGCTGGTCCTGTTCCCGGAGTTGGGGATCAGCGCCTACGCCATCGACGATTTGTTGCAACAGGAGGCATTGCTAGCCGGCGTCGAGACGGCGCTGAAGGACATCCTCGACGCCTCGCGCGCGCTAAACCTCTTGATCGTCGTCGGCGCGCCGCTGCGTCATCGCGAGCGGCTCTATAATTGCGCGGTCTTCGTTTTGCGCGGCCAAATCCTCGCCGTGACGCCGAAAACCTACCTGCCCAATTACCGCGAATTCTATGAGCGCCGCCATTTCGCCTCGGGCGCCTTTATTGCGAACGAGGAGATTCCTGTCGCTGGCCGCCCGGCGCCCTTTGGCTCCGATATTCTGCTCGTCGCGGAAGATGTCCCGAACCTCGCGATTCACGCCGAGATTTGCGAAGATCTTTGGGTTCCGATCCCGCCGTCGACGCGCGCCGCGCTGGCGGGGGCGACCGTGCTGCTCAATCTTTCCGCCAGCAATGCGATCGTCGGCAAATCGGACCATCGCCAGACGCTTTGCGCCGCCCATTCGTCGCGCTGCCTTGCCGCCTATCTCTATTCCGCGGCGGGACAGGGGGAATCAACAACCGATCTCGCCTTCGACGGCGAGGCGTTGATCTACGAAATGGGCGCCCCGCTCGCCAAGGCCCCGCGCTTTTCCAAAGAGCCGCAACTTGTCGTGACCGATATCGACTTAGGGAGGCTCGCCGCCGAGCGCCTGCGTCAGGGAAGTTTCGGCGATTGCGCCGACATCGAGCAGGGCGCGACGCAATTCCGGCGCGTCGTCTTCGCGCTTGAACCGCGACGCGGCGATCTCGGCCTGCTGCGCGCCGTGCCGCGCTTTCCCTTCGTGCCGGACGACGAGGCGCGGCTCGCCGAACTCTGCTTCGAGGCGGTTAACATCCAGGCGCACGGATTGCGACAAAGATTGCGCGCGTCGAAGATCGACAGGGTGGTGATCGGCGTTTCCGGCGGGCTCGACTCGACGCATGCGCTGCTGGTCGCGGCGACGACGATGGACGCGCTCGGACTCTCGCGCGAAAATATTTTGGCCTATACGCTGCCGGCCTTCGCGACGACGCAACGCACCAAATCCAACGCCTGGGCGCTCATGCGCGCGCTTGGCGTCAGCGCGCGCGAAATCGACGTTACGCCCGCCTGCCGGCAAATGCTGAACGACATCGGCCATCCGGCCGCGCGGGGCGAGGCGATCTACGACGCCACATTCGAGAATGTGCAGGCCGGCGCGCGCACGTCGCTGCTGTTTCGACTGGCCAACCAGAATAACGCGTTGGTGCTTGGCACCGGCGATCTGTCGGAATTGGCGCTCGGCTGGTGCACCTATGGCGTCGGCGATCAGATGTCGCACTACAACGTCAACGCCTCCGTGCCGAAGACGCTCATCCAGCATCTCATCAGATGGTGCGCGCGCGACGCGCGCTTTGGCGCCGAGACGGTCTCGGTCTTGCAGGACATTCTGGCCACGGAGATTTCGCCGGAGCTTATTCCTGGCGACGGCGCGGCGGCGCAACGCACGGAGGACTTCGTGGGGCCCTACGCCTTGCAGGACTTCAACCTATTTTATGCGACACGCTACGGCTTCGCTCCGTCCAAGATCGCCTTTCTCGCGTTTCGCGCATGGCGCGACGTGGCCGACGGCGTTTGGCCTTCCGCCGTGCCGAACGACCAGCGCGTCGCCTACGATCTTCCCACGATCAAGCATTGGCTTGGCGTGTTCTTGCGCCGCTTCTTCGAGACCAGCCAATTCAAACGAAGCGCCATGCCGAACGGTCCCAAGGTGAGTTCCGGCGGTTCGCTGTCGCCGCGCGGCGATTGGCGCGCCCCGAGCGACTCCTCCGCCGCCGTCTGGCTCGCCGATCTGGACGCCATTCCCTGAGATCGGCGGATTCGCCCGCGCCGCGAGAGTTCCAACGCCTCATCGGTTATTTCGCGCCAGGCGCCAGCCGCTGGCTGGGACTTGCGCCGAGAGCCTCCCCGCTCGAGCGTCGTGCGATATACGACCTCCCCGGCGGTTGGCCACGGCCGCCGGAGGCCAATTGCTTCCTGCGAAATTGGAGGACGTCTTGACGACACCCGGCAAGGAGGCATAGTTTTACCTTTGCCAAGAGGGCTTTTATTTTGATCCTGCGACGCGGCACGCATGTGAAAAAGGTCGGCGCCTTCGTGGCGTTGGCGTCTGTTTGCGTCCTTGTGATGCAAATGCTTTTCGCCGGCGTCGCGCTGGCCGGCGGGCCGGGATCCGGTTCTGCGTCAGGCTTCGATCTTACCTGCGCGCGGCAGGGTGATGCGTCTCCCTTGGGATCGCCGATCGGGCCGAAATCTCATCAACACGCCGCATGCTGCATTCTGCACTCCAGCGTGTTGTTCGCGCCCTCGGCTCGCGATGTCGCGAGCCGCGTCGAGCGGCTATCCGACGAGACGAGCGTTCCGTCGCCGCAATATCGTCTAGCAGCGTTGCGCGACGCCTCCGAACTCGGGCCATTGTCGCCGCGCGCTCCACCATTTTCAAACATCTGATTTCCCGTCCTTTCGAAGGGGTGGTCGCCCGTTCCACAAGGACAAACGAAACGGAATTCGAGCCGACGCGTTACGCGTAGCCCGGAGAGTTCCGCGACAACCGAAAATTACAGGTTGTTTCCACTTGATCGCGTTCGCGCGCCGTGATGGACGCATTCCTTCGTGACGCGTTGGGCGGCGCATGGCGTCGCCGCGTCGGGTCCTAAATTTTTAGAATCGGAGAGATCACATGAGCATCAACGAAATCGCCAGCGGCGCTGGCGCGACGACGGCCACGCAAGCGCCATTCAGTCTAAAGACATTGTGGATCGGGGCGGGCATTGTGCTGGCCTTCGCCCTTCTGGTGAGACTTTACGAACAGCTTTTCGGGTTCAGCGACGGCCTGGATTCGTTCTCGCCGGAGTTTCAGCTCTACTGGCGAAATCTTTTGTTGGTCGCGATACCGTCCTCGATTTTGGGAGCTGTTGGCGTCGCCGGCTATTTGTGGCGCACGCGCGATCGTCACCTCGACGTCATCACGCCGATTGAAGAGACGCGTCGGTATTTCGTGCTCGTGCAATGGCTCGTCGTGTTCGCGCTCGCGCTTTGCCTAGGCCTAAGCTTCTTCACGGAACAGACGGCGGTCTGGCACATGACCGCGGTGCGCGATTCGGATTTCACGCCCAGCAACATCGTCACTTTCTATATGTCCTATCCGCTGTTCGCGATCTTGGGCTTTGGCTCCTATATCTACGCGATGACGCGGTTGCCGCGTTTCTCCAAGGGCGCATCGCTGCCCTTCGCCATTTTCGTGGTCGGCACTTTCATGGTGATCCCCAATATCGGCTTCAACGAATGGGGTCACACCGGCTTCTGGATGGATGAAGGCTTCGCGAGCCCGCTGCACTGGGGCTTCGCGTTTTTCGGCTGGATGGCGCTGGGCTGCTTCGGTGTGACGCTGCAAATCCTTGGCCGTTTGCGCGAACTTCTGGGTGAGGAAGGCGTAAGGGCGCTGGCGCGCAAGCGCTGAACCGAACCGCCCTCGCGCCGACCGGATGGCGCGGGGGCCTACCCGACCGCCGAATTGCTCGGCGCAACCCACTTCACGCGGATGGTCTCCCCTCGCGTGGAGTCCCCTAACTTCCCCGCTCGACGCACACCTGTCGGGTGGGGCTTTTTTTGCGGACCTTGCGCAACTTGCTGGCGAGGCTCGATGTCAAGACAGGGTCGGCGCCAGCAATGCATCCTCGGCGCGCGCCGACGCACCCAAAACCCTGTTCCCCTCGACGCGCACCGCGCCCGAGGCGACGAGCCGCAACGCCAGCGGATAGATCCTGTGCTCTTGCTCCAGGACGCGCGCGCCAAGGCTTTGCGGCGTGTCGTCGTCGAGGACCGGCACGGCCGCCTGCGCGACGATGGGGCCTTCGTCCATTTGTGGCACGACAAAATGCACCGTGCAGCCGTGGATTTTCACGCCATCCGCCAGTGCGCGCTCGTGCGTGTGAAGGCCGCGGAAAGAAGGAAGCAGGGCAGGGTGGATGTTTAGCATTCTGCCGCTCCAGGCGCCGATGAACCAGGGCGTCAGCAATCGCATGAAGCCGGCAAGGCAAATGAAGTCGATGCGATAGGTTTCGAGCAGAATCTGCATCGAGCGCTCGAACTCCTCGCGTCCGGCGTAAATCTTGTGATCCACCGCCGCCGTCGCTGGGCCCAGCGCCTTGGCGCGCGCGAGACCTGGGGCGTCCGGGCGGTTGGAGAGCACGAGGGCGATTTCCGCGGGAAAATCGGGCGCTCGCGCGGCCTCTATCAGCGCGTCCATGTTCGAGCCGCGACCGGAAATCAGTATGGCCGTGCGCAAGCGCCTCACAGACGCAATGCTCCGCTCATGAGGACGCGTTCCCCTTCCGTCGCCTCGACGATTTCGCCAATTTTCAGGGGGCTTTCACCCGCCGCGCGCAGAGCGGCCTCGGCCTCGCCGGCGCCCTGGCGCGAGGCGACGACAACCATGCCGATTCCGCAATTGAAGGTGCGCAGCATTTCCGATTGCGCGAGGCCGCCGGCTTGCGCCAGCCAGCGAAACACGTCGGGGAGCGGAATCGCCGCGAGATCGAGCGTGACGCCAAGGCCCTTGGGCAGGACGCGCGGCAGATTATCGGGAAAGCCGCCGCCAGTGATATGGGCGAGCGCGGCGATTTTGTCCGTCTGCTTAAGCGCCGCGAGCAAAGGCTTCACATAGATGCGCGTCGGCTCCAGCAGCGCCTCGGCGAGACCGCGCGCCGGCTCGAACGGCGCGGGCGCGTCCCAGACGAGGCCAGCACGCGCCACGATGCGGCGGACCAGCGAAAAGCCGTTGGAATGCACGCCCGACGAAGGCAGGCCGAATACAATGTCGCCCGCCGCGACCGGCCTCGGCAACAGCCCGGACCGTTCGACCGCGCCGACGGCGAAGCCCGCGAGATCATAGTCGCCCTCGGCGTAAAGCCCGGGCATTTCGGCGGTTTCGCCGCCGAGCAGGGCGCAGCCGGCGATTTCGCAGCCCTTCGCTATGCCCCTGACGACCGAGGCGGCGGCCTCCGGGGCCAATTTGCCGGTCGCGTAATAGTCCAGGAAAAACAGGGGCTCGGCACCCTGCACGATGAGATCGTTGACGCACATCGCGACGAGGTCGACGCCGATCGTATCGTGGCGTCCCGACTCTATGGCGATTTTCACCTTGGTGCCGACGCCGTCATTGGCGGCGACCAACAGCGGATCGGCGAAGCCCGCCGCCTTGAGATCGAACACGCCGCCAAAGCCGCCGATTTCCCCGTCGGCGCCGGGCCGGCGCGTCGCCCGAACGGCGGGACGGATGAGGTCCACGAGTCTATTGCCGGCGTCTATGTCGACTCCGGCCTCGGCATAAGTGAGGCCGTTGGGCTTGTGCTGCATTTTTTGGGATCTTCCCGGCTTTCGGAGGGACGAGCGGGTGGCGACCGACTATCCCTAGGTTATCTGGCGAATGCGGCCGCGAGTGTCAAATGTTTCGCCAAGTGGCCGGACGAATCGCGCGCGGGGCCTCCCTTGTGCGGCGCCGCGCTCTTTGAAATGATGACTTGGGCTTCAATCCAGCACGACGGTCGGGTTTCGCGGGCCTGTCCGATCCCGCCGTCCTTGGTCAACGACAGCCACTTTAGAAGAAGGATCGCCGCATGGCTTCCCCCGTTCCCGCTCCCAAGGATCTGCGCGCCGCGCTCGACGCCGGGGTGATTGACGCGGCGACTTATCGGCGACTGGTCGAGTTTTTGGCGGCGCCGAAGAACGAGGCGCCCTCGCGCTTCGATTTCGTCAATCTGCTCTGGTATCTCGGTGCGTTGATCGTGCTTGGCGCGATGGGGCTGTTTTCGACCAACGCCTTTGGGCTTTGGGGCGCCAAGGCGCTGCTCGCCACCTCCATCGGTTACGCGGTTGTCTTCCTTTTCGCCGGCGCCTATTTGTGGAAATGGCGCGATCTGCGCACGCCGGGGGGACTATTGATCGCCTGCGCGGTGGGCATGACGCCGCTGTTTGTCTATGCGGTTCAGTCGATGACGGGCCACGATCCGATTGACGCCGTTCCCTATCGGGATTTTTATGTCTGGATTAAGTCGAGTTGGCTTCCGATGGAGTCAGGGACCATCGTCGCCGCGCTGTTGGCGCTGGCGTTTTTTCCCTTCCCCTTTCTCGTCATGATCATAGCCTTCGCGCTTTGGTTCATGTCGATGGACCTGACGCCCTGGATCGCCGGCGTGGAGAGCTTCACCTGGGATCAGCGCGCGACGGTCAGCATTGCTTTCGGCGCCGTGATGCTGATCGCCGCCTGGGCCGTCGATCTGCGGCGCTGGCGCGGCGGCGATTTCGCCTTCTGGCTGCACCTTTTCGGCCTGATGGCCTTTTGGGGCGGCCTGACGGAACAGCATAGCGGCGCGGAGTTCGGCAAGGCGATCTATTGCCTCGTCAACGTCGTCCTGATTTTTCTGTCGCTGTTCCTTATGCGGCGGGCCTATGCCGTGTTCGGCGCGATTGGCGTGACGCTATATCTGGGTCATCTCGCCGACGAGGTGTTCCGTAATTCGATTCTGTTCCCCTTCGCGCTTTCGGCGCTCGGCCTCGCGATAATCGGAGCCGGGTTGTTTTTCCATCGCTTCGGCGGGCGCATCGCGAGCGCGCTCGCGGGCGTGTTGCCGTCCTTCGGGCGGGAACTGCGTCCCGCCCATGCGCGCGAGGCAGCGTGACGCCGGCCGCCGCCGGTTGGTCCTCCCATCGAGAAGACGGGCGAACCGGACTCATCGACGCCGCCCGCGTCCTGCGCTAGAGGATCGCGGAACGCGATCCAACGCCGATCGCGATCAAGCGTCTTTCATGCGTTCGCCCAAAGGATTATCCATGCGCCCGCGCCTCCTCGCCGCCCTCCTGGCAATTCTCGCGCTTGCCGCGCCGCCCGCGCTCGCGGCCGACACGCTTCGTCTCGCCTTGCAAGCGACGGGAACCACTGTTTGGGAGATGGCGGTGGTCTCAAGCCTCCATCTCGACCAGGAGGCCGGGCTCGATCTCAAAATTACGGAACTCGCCTCGACGGAAGCCGGCAAGATCGCGCTTCAGGGCGGCTCCGCCGACATTATCGTCTCGGACTGGCTGTGGGTGGCGCGCGAGCGCGCTGGCGGCGCCAGACTGACATTTTATCCCGCCTCGACCGGCATCGGCGCGGTGATGAGCAGGGATGCGACGATCAAGAGCGTAAAGGATCTCGCTGGCAAAAAGCTTGGCGTCGCGGGCGGGGCGCTGGACAAGAGCTGGCTGCTGCTCAAGGCCTTCGCATTGAAGCAGGGGGTCGATCTCGAAAAGACAGCGACGATCATCTACGGCGCGCCGCCGCTGCTCGCCGAAAAAGCCGCGCAGGGTGAAATCGACGCGGTGCTGGAGTTCTGGAATTTCGCGCTCGACCTCGAGGCGCGCGGGTTTCACCGGGCGATTGAAATGACCGAGGTCGAAAAGGCGCTTGGCGCGAAGCGCGATCCGATCGTCACCGGCTATGTCTTCGATGAAGGCTTCGCGAACGCGCATTGGGACGCGCTAGGGCGCTTCGTCGCGATGATGAGGAAAGCCAGGGCGCTGATCGCCTCCAGCGACGAGGCCTGGCGCGCGGCCGCTACGCGCATCGGCGCGAAGGACAAGGCGACGCTCGATCTGTACCGAAAGCGCTACATCGAAGGCGGCCCCAAGGGAACGCTCGATGAGCAAGAGGCGGACGCCTCGAAACTTTTCGCCGTGCTCGCCGAAATCGGCGGCGAAAAGCTGGTGGGGCCGGCAAAATCGCTCGATCCGGGCGTCTTCTATAAGGCCAGGGAAGCCCATTGATCCGGCTGGCGTCCTTCGCGGCGATGATTTTGCTCTGGCAGGCGGCCGCGCAGTTTTCCGACCCGCGCCATCTGCCGGGGCCCGGACCCGTCGCGCTGATCATGCTGGAGGAGGCGCGTTCCGGCGAACTCTTCGTCAATCTCGCGGCGACTCTCGCGCGCGTCGCCGCGAGTTTCGCGCTGGCCATGAGTCTTGGCTCGGCGCTCGGTTATTTGATGGGCCGCAACCAGCTCGCCGACAAAATCCTCGATCCGTGGCTTGTCGTGCTGTTGAATTTGCCGGCGCTGGTGGTGATAGTGCTGGCCTATATATGGGCTGGGCTGACGGAGGCGGCGGCGATCGGCGCCGTGGCGCTGAACAAATTGCCGGGCGCGGTCGTCGTGGCGCGCGAGGGCGCTCGCTCGTTCGATCCGGCGCTCGATGAGATGGCGACGGTCTTTCGCCTGCCGTTGGAGGCGCGGCTGCGCCATATCGTTCTGCCGCAGCTCGCGCCCTATCTCGCGGCGGCGACGCGCTCGGGATTGTCCCTGGTTTGGAAGATCGTGCTGATCGTCGAACTGCTGGGCCGCTCCAATGGCGTCGGCTTCAAGATTAATCTGGCATTTCAGCTGTTCGACGTGCGCCTGTTGCTCGCCTACGCCTTGCCCTTCGTCGCGATCATGCTCGGCGTCGAAACCTTTGTCGTGCGGCCGTTCGAACGGCGCGTCTCGCGCTGGCGCTCCGATGCTGCTTGATGTCGCAATCGCGTCCAAGGATTATCATTCCGCCGACGGGCGGCCGCGCCGCGCGCTGGAGGATTTGCGCCTGACGCTAAAGCGCGGCGAGGGCGGCGCGGTGGTCGGCCCGTCCGGCTGCGGCAAAACCACATTGCTGCGCATCGTCGCCGGCCTCGACCGCGACTTCGCCGGGAACGTCGCTCTGCCCCATCATGGCCGGCTCGGCATGGTGTTTCAGGAGCCGCGGCTGTTGCCGTGGCGGAGCGTCGCCGACAACATCCAGATCGCGGCGCCGCATGCGAGCAGGGCGGAGATCGAAGGGCTGCTGGATACCTTGGGTCTTGCAGGGCATGCCGAACATTTTCCGCGGCAATTGTCGCTTGGCCTCGCGCGCCGCGCGGCGCTCGCCCGCGCATTGGCGATCAAGCCCGACCTATTGCTGCTCGACGAACCGCTGGTGTCGCTCGACGCCGCGCTCGCGCTCGAACTGCGCGATCTGCTCGCGCGGCTGATCGACGAAACGCATGTGACGACATTGATCGTCACACACGACCTCGCCGAGGCGATCGCGCTCGCCGATAAAATCTTCATTTTATCGGCGCGCCCGGCGCGGATCGCCGCCGTGCTCGACATAGCGACGCCGCGCCGGTTGATGACGGCGGAGGCGGCCGAGGCGCTGACGCTAAAGGCGAGGACGGCCATCGCCGCGCTACGCGAATAGGCGGCGGAGCGTGGTCACCAAGCGACCGTCTCGCCGCGATAGTCGAGGAAGCTTCCGGTGTTTTCGAGCCCGAGCCCGTCGATGGTGGCGATGATTCCGGCGACGCTTTCGGGCGCGGAGAGTGGCGCGTTGGGGCCGCCCATGTCCGTGCGCACCCAGCCGGGATGCAGTGCGACGACCGTCACGCCCAGCGGTTTCAGCTCGACGGCGAGGCATTGCGCGAATTTGTCGAGCGCGGCTTTCGTCGCCGAATAGATCGTGGTGGAAGGATCGACGGTCGCCATGGAGCCGAGCGCGCTCGACATCAGCGCGATGCGCGGATTCTTGGCGCGGCGCAATAGCGGCAGGAAAGCCTGAGCCAGTCGCAAAGGGCCGAGCGTGTTGATATTGAAGAGATCGAGCGCGGCGGCGAAATCCATGTTCAACACTGACTGCGGCGACGGACCAAAGGCGCCGGCGTTCGCGACGAGCACGTCGATTGGAGCGTCGATGGACTTGGCGGCGGCCAGAATGGCGTCATTGTCCCGCGTGTCGAACACTTTCGTTTCAATTCGCGCGTGTTGCGGAGCGAGCCGCGCGGCGAGCGCGTCGCGCGCCTCCTCGCTCCGCGCGCCGGCGGTCACTCGGTCGCCGCGCGCCACGAGCTGGCGCGTCAGCTCCAAGCCAATGCCGCGGTTGGCGCCGGAAATAAACCAATGTTCGCTCATGTGACTCTCCGGGCCGCGACGCCGGGTCAAGCCCCCTTAACGGCGGCATAGTCCCGCGACGCCGCTGCATTTTATGATTATCCGCGGCTATTTGGCTACCGGCGCAGTTTCGTCAAGGGGTTCGAAGATGCCCGCGGGACCGCGAAAACGAGCGCTTGGCGCGCAAAGTTAAGATCCGGCTAGCTCGCGAGAGCGCGCAAACTGACTTTAAGCAGGGATTTTCGATCGGCATTGAGACCGACAAAGATATGGAAATCGCCCGGTTCGAGTACGGATTCGAAATTCTTGTCGAGGACGCGAAAGCTCTCGGCGGGCAGAGTAAAGGCGACGACCTTTGATTGGCTGGGATCCAGCGCGACTTTCGCCCAAGCCTTCAGCTCCAATAGAGGGCGCGCCACTGTCGATACAAGATCATGCACGAAGAGGAATATTGTTTCTTCAGTGGCGACTCCTCCTGTGTTGATGGCGTCGACTTCCACTTTGATCCAACTTTGAACGCGAAACTCCGTTCGGTTCAGACGTAAATTCTTCAGGTCGACGCGGCTGAAGGAGAGCCCATGTCCGAATGGAAAAAGCGGCTCAACAGAAAGATCGAGATATTTGCTGGTGAAGGGATCGCCCGCGTCCGCCGGCCGGCCCGTCGGGCGCGACGAATAGAAGATCGGAATCTGACCTGTCTCGCGTGGCCAGCTTATCGGGAGGCGCGCGGTTGGGTTGAAACGTCCGGTAAGCACATCGGCGATCGCCTGTCCGGCCATATCGCCGAGGAACCATGCGCCGACAACCGCGCGCGCCCTTTCGGCGAGCCAGGTGATCATCAATGGACGGCCGGAGAACAGAATGACGACGACGGGAACGCCCGTCGCGAGAGCCGATTCGGCAAGCTCGCGCTGACGCCCCGGCAGCCCGGGCGTCGCGCGGGACGCCGCTTCGCCGCTCATGTCGGCTCGCTCGCCAAGACAGAGCACGATGACTTCAGCGTCGACGGACAATGCGCATGCCGCCGCGATCCCGCTCCCGTCATCGCTGTCCACATCCACGCCCGCGGCGAAAACAATCTCGCACTGGGGCAGGGCGGTCCTCAGGCCCGCGAGGGTGGTTACGCAATGCTCCGCGCTTCCAGCCAACGCCCAAGGTCCCAGCATTTCGGCCGGCGCGTCCCCGAGTGGACCAATGACGGCAATGCGGCGCGAATTGGCGGGCAGCGGCAGAATGTCGCGATTGGCGAGAAGGGTGATCGACCGTCGGGCCGCGTCGGCGGCGAGCGCCGCCGTCGCCTGCGTCGAGAATTCGGCGGGTGAGACACGCCGATAGGGATCGTCGAACAGTCCAAGCTTTTGTTTCAGTCTCAGGACGCGGCGCGCGGCGGCGTCTATGTGCTCCAATTCAACCAGCCCGCGCGCGAGAGCTTTTGGCAAGCAGTTGACATAGACGCCGCTAACCATGTCGATGTCGACACTCGCCCTCAGCGCGAGCGCCGCCGCTTCGACAAGATCCGTGGCGACGCCATGTTGCATCAATTCGGCGATGGCGTTGTAGTCGCTGATGATAACCCCATCGAAACCAAGTTCGATTCTGAGATAATCTCGCAATAAGCCTTTATGCGCGACCATCGGAACGCCGGCGACGCTATTGAACGCGGCCATGATCGCCGCGCAGCCGGCGTCGACCGCGGCTCGAAAGGGAGGCAGATAGACTTCATGCAGGGTGCGTTCGGAAACATCGACCGGCCCATACTCGCGCCCCGCCTGAGCCGCGCCGCCGCCGCAGAAATGCTTGGCGGTAGCGGCGATCGACGACGTCGCGGATAGATTTGCTCCCTGGAAACCGCGAATTTTCGCCTCGGCGAATTTCGCGCCGACGAAAGTATCCTCGCCCGGACCTTCGGCGATTCGTCCCCAGCGCGGATCTCGCGCAATGTCCAGCATTGGCGCGAATGTCAGCGCGACGCCGTCGTTCGCGGCCTCGATCGCCGCCGCGCGCGCCGTGCGCTCCCAAAGGATGGGGTCGAACGCCGCCGCTTCCGCGAGCGGAATCGGAAAGATCGTCTTATGTCCATGCAATATGTCGAGGCCGAACAAGAGAGGAATGGCTAGTCTCGTTTCCTCCAGCGCGATCTTCTGAAGGGCCGATGTCGCTTCCCGGCCCCAAAGATTGAGGACGGAGCCAATGTTTCCCACGCGCAGATTTTTTTCCAGATCGCCGCCGCCGACGGGGCCCGTGATGGCCTGACCCGCCGTGACCATATTAAGCTGGCCGATCTTTTCCGCGAGCGTCATGTTCGCGACCAGCGAGTCGATCAGGTCCATCGTGACATCCGCGGACTAGTAAAGTCGTTGAGAAAACCCCGTGGCCGTGGGGCGCGAAGGGCGAGCCATCCCAACGGACAAGAGTGTTCGACGATCAACCTTGCCGATTGGGCGCCCGAGTGATGTTATAGGCAGCGCGCTCAAACGGGTCGAGTAGCCATGGAAAACCAAATCAATAGGGCGAATCGGCCCGACGCCGAGCGTCAGGCCGAGAGCGACGGCCTCGTTTCGCATCTGAAGGCGATATTGGAAGTCTTCCGCAATTCCAGCCGGCGCGGCATGTTGCTTTGGTTTGGCGCGGGGCTCGCGCTTGTCGTCGGCGCCACCGTCTATGGGCAGATCAGACTCAACGCATGGAGCCGACCGTTTTATGATGCGCTTTCGCGCAAAGACCTTTCGGGTTTCGCCTCGCAGTTGTTCGTCTTCGTCGTCATCGCCGGGGCGCTGCTGGTTCTGAACGTCGCCCAAACCTGGCTCAATCAAATGATCAAGGTGACGCTGCGCGACGAATTGACGCGGGATTTGTTCGCTCAATGGCTCTCCCCCGGACGCGCCTTTCTTCTCGCGGGCGCCGGCGAGGTCGGGGTCAATCCGGACCAGCGCATTCACGAGGACGCCCGCCACCTCGCCGAACTGTCGACTGATCTCTGCGTCGGGCTTTTTCAAGCCACGCTTCTTCTAACGAGTTTTATCGCCGTCCTTTGGTTCTTGTCGACCGGCGTGGTGTTCGAGTTCGAGGGGGCGCACTTTGTCATTCCCGGCTATATGGTCTGGTGCGCGCTCTTTTATTCGGGCGTGGCTTCTTGGGCGAGTTGGCGCGTCGGTCGGCCGCTTGTTCAGCTCAACGCGGAACGCTACGCTCGCGAATCCGATCTGCGATTTGCGCTCGTGCATGTCAACGAGCATAACGAGGGGATCGCCGTCCACCGCGGCGAGGCGGAAGAGAAAAGTCGGCTTCAGCATGCGCTCGACTCGCTCGTGGTCGCTCTTCGTGGGCTTGTCAGCTCGACAACGAGGTTGACTTGGGTCACCGCGGGTTATGGATGGTTCACGATCATCGCGCCGATCGTGGTGGCGGCCCCCGCCTATTTCATGGGAAATCTATCATTCGGCGGCATGCTCATGGCTGTCGGCGCATTTGAGCAAGTACAGCAGTCGCTGCGTTGGTTCGTCGATAATGTCGGCGTCATCGCGGATTGGCGCGCGACGCTGTTTCGCGTCGGCGGACTTCGCTGCGCCCTGATCGAAATGGACAGACTAGGAGATCAAGCGAGCCGGATCGAGCTCGGCTGGAGCGGGGAGGACAAGCTCTGTTTTGAAGATCTTGGCGTCATTTCACCCACCGGCTACACCACCTTGAATGAATCGCGTGTCGAGATCATGCCCAGGGACCACGTTTTAATCCTTGGCGCCCCGGCCTCGGGAAAGACAAGCTTGTTTCGCGCCATGGCCGGTCTATGGTCGTGGGGAAAAGGCAAGATCACTCTGCCTCCGGCCGAGCACATCATGTTCATGCCGAAACGCCCCTATATCCCCGACGGCGCCTTGCGCGAAGTCCTGGCCTACCCGGCCTCGTCGCAAAGGTTCACGACGCGGGAACTCGAGGCCGTTCTCGCGAGCATGGGCCTCTCATATCTATCTTGCTGGCTCGATCGCGAAGCGCGATGGGACAAGGAATTGAGCGAGCCGGACCAGCAGGGCCTCGCCTTCGCGCGCGTGCTTCTCCATAAACCGCGTTGGGTCATTGTCGATGAAGCGATTGGATCGCTCCGCGAGGAAGCGCGAATAAAGCTCTTCGACATCTTCGAGAAGGAGTTGGCGACAACGGCCGTCATTTATATCAGCGGATCGCAAACCGAAGACAAGTTTTTCACACGCGTCCTCCGCCTGACGAAGCAACCGCGGGGGCAAGGTTTGACGTCCGATGCGCGGCCTTTTCGTTCCGGAGCCGACAAATGAAATCTCATCGGCCGCGACCCTCCTTTCGCGGTCGATCTTTCACGCGCTCATGACGGGATTCCATGATGAAGACAGCCGCCGAGAACAGAGGCCGAAAAAGATCGCTCCTTTCGGATGCAGCGCTACTCGATCTCGTGCAACGACAAACATTCCTCTTTTTTTGGGACGGGGCGCATAAAGCGAGCGGACTTGCGCGCGACCGTGTTGGCCTTGTCGGCGGCCCCGAGGACGATCTCATCGCGATCGGCGGTTCGGGTTTCGGCGTCATGGCCATGATCGTCGCGACGGAACGAGGATGGATCGCGCGAGTGGAAGCAATCGCGCGACTGTCGTCGATGCTCGATCTCCTAGAGCGCGCGCCTTGTTATCATGGCCATTTCCCCCATTTCATGAATGGGCGCACGGGCACCGCCATACCATTCAGCCGTAAAGACGATGGCGGCGATCTCGTCGAAACCTCGTACCTTTTTCAAGGCCTGTTGTGCGCGCGCCAATATTTCGATGGCGACGCCTCGGACGAGAAAGGACTACGCGATCGCATTACCCGCCTGTGGCTCGACGTGGAATGGAACTGGCATGTGCGCGAGGCGGGCAACGTGCTCACCTGGCATTGGAGCCCCAATAATGGATTCAGCCTTGCCCACGAAATTGGCGGCTGGAACGAATGCCTGCTGAGTTATGTCCTTGCCGCGGCGTCGCCGAGCCGCCCGATTGATCCGTTGGCGTATCACCAGGGTTGGGCGCAAAGCCGAAGCTTTCTTAACGGCCATTCCTATTACGATATCGACCTGCCGCTCGGCCCTCCCTATGGCGGGCCGCTTTATTTTTCCCAATACTCCTTCTGCGGATTGGATCCTCGCGGGCTGGCGGACGATTACACCGATTACTGGCTCCAGAACACACGCCATGTGATGATCAACTACGAGCATTGCGTGCGCAATCCGGGGAATCACAAGGGCTATGGCCCGTCTTGCTGGGGGATTACGTCAAGTGACGGCCCTGCGGGCTATTATGCCCGTGCGCCTGATGACGACAAAGGCGTGATCGCGCCGACCGCGGCTTTATCGAGTTTTCCCTACGCGCCGGAGGCGGCGTTCCGCGCCTTGCGACATTTTTACGATGTGCTCGGCGACAGCATTTGGGGTCGCTTCGGCTTCGCGGACGCGTTCAGCGAGGACGCAGGGTGGGTCGCGCGAGACTATCTGGCGGTCGACCAGGGGCCGATCGTCATCATGATCGAGAATTATCGCACGGGTCTGCTGTGGGATTTGTACATGAAAGACCCGGATGTGCGGGTTGGTCTGCGCCGTCTCGGGTTTCGAAGCCCGCATCTGAAACAGGATCGAGCATGAGATCGCTTGGCGACGGGAAGGAGAACGCGACTGGAGGCGAAACGGAATCGCTTCTCGATTGGATGAATCGGCAATACGCATTTTCCGCCGCCGCCATGCTCCGCGCCGTTTCCGCGACCGATCTTGTCAAGGAGCGTCGGGGTTTCGGCCAGACGATCAGGCCTTCGCCTGGTTCGGTCCTGGCCTCGCCCGAAATTGCTTCCTATGACCCCGACCCGGATTACTTTTTCCACTGGCTGCGCGATTCCGCGCTTGTCATGGACGCCTTGCGGGCGCTGATCGTGGATCGCGTATTTGGGCCGGAACTTCTCCAACATTTCTCCGATTTCGTCGATTTCAGCCTGGCCCTTTGTCGCCTCGACGGCGGGGAATTTGTTCAGCGCGCGGATTTTGGAGCGACGATCGATCCGGCGTCCCGCTTTCATGCGCGCTCGGCGGATGAGCTATCAAGGATCGTTGGCGATCGCGTCCTCGGCGAGCCGCGCTTTAACCCCGACGGAACGCTCGATGTTATCAAGTGGGGACGCCCGCAGCATGATGGGCCAGCGCTGCGCGCGCTCACGCTGTTGCGCTTATGGCGCCATGACGCGCTGCGCGAGCGCCTGAACCGTTCATCCTTGTCGTCGCTTCTCGAGCAAGATCTCGACTTCACGCTCCATCACTTCCAAGAGCCCTGTCTTGATCTTTGGGAAGAAACTTGTGGCCATCATTATCACACGCGTCTCGTGCAATTCGCGGCTCTTAGCGATGGAGCGGAATGGATGGACGAGACTGGCGATCCGGCGCGCGCCTCCGCGTATCGGGCGGCCGCGCTGGAGCTTCGCGAGCGGCTCGACGCCCACTTCAACGCATGCGACGGCATATACATCAGCCACGCGGTCGACGGCTCGGAAACGGTGGGTTTCGCTGATGTGAAGCGGCTGGATATAGCCATCATCCTCGCCGTGATTCAAGCGGCGCGTCCGGATGGTCCGCACGGCGTCCTCGATCCAAAAGTCGTCGCCACTCTGGCTCGGCTCGAGGCGCTTTTTGCGGAGGCTTACAAAATCAATCGCGAGCGCGCGGCGTCTTGCGCGCCCGCGATGGGACGCTATGCTGACGATGTCTATTACAGCGGCGGCGCCTATTACTTTTCCACGCTCGGCGCGGCGCAATTCTACTTCTGCTTCGCGGAAGCTGTCGGCCGAGGCGCCATGGTCCCCATTTCAAACAGCAACCGGACGTTATTAGCGGACATGCTTGGGACGCCCCCGGAAGCGCCTGGGGCGACCTCACTCGAGGCGCGATACACGGAGGGCCTGTTCTATGCTCTGCTTAAACGCGGCGACATGTTCATGGCCATGGTTCGAACCCATACGCCCGTCTCGGGAGAGTTGTCCGAGCAATTTGATCAGACAAACGGGGCGCAAACTTCGGCGAAGAATCTCGCCTGGAGCCATGCCGCCTTCATCACCGCCTTCGCCAGCAGGAAAGCGGCGGTCAATACGGCGTCAGGACGATAATCGCTCAACGCGCGACAGTCTTTAAAGCTCAAGAGGTTTAAAGTGCACGGCGATCCAGGCCAAGTTCTGTTGGGCGACATAGGCGGAACCAACGCGCGTTTCGCTTTCCTGGTGGATGATCGAATTGGCTCGATCGAGACCCTTGCCGTGCGAGACTATCCGCGTTTCGCCGATTCGGTTCTCGCGTTTCTCTCGCGCCATCCCGAAACGCACGCATTCATGCGATTGTTTCTGGCGTGCGCCGGTCCTATCGAGAACGAACGCTGCGAATTGACCAACAGTTCCTGGGTCGTCGACGCGGCGGAACTGCGTGCGAGTTTCAACTGCGTTGCGGTTCGAGTGATCAATGATTTCGAAGCCTTGGCGTGGTCCTTGCCTATTCTCGAATCATTGGATCTTTTCACGATCGGAAATGGCGGCGCCGATCGAACGGCTTCCATGGCCGTGCTCGGGCCGGGAACGGGCTTGGGCGTCGCGTGCCACGCGCTAAGTTCGGCGGGCGAGATCGTCATCGCGTCGGAAGGCGGCCACGCGACCTTGCCCGCGACCTGTCGGCGCGAGGACGCCATCATCGAACATCTTCGCAATCGCTTCGGTCACGTTTCGGTCGAGCGTGTTCTTTCAGGCGACGGACTCGTCAATCTTTATGAGGCGATCGCCGCGATCAATCATCTATCCGCGGCCCGTAGGAGCGCCGCGAGCATCACTGCGGGCGCGATCGAGGGCGGTTGTCCCATATGCCGCGAGGCGCTCGATTTATTTTGCGCAATGCTGGGATCCGTCGCGGGAGATGTCGCCCTCACTTTTGCCGCGAAGGGCGGCGTCTTTATCGCCGGTGGAATCGCGCCGCGAATTGTTGATTATCTGAGGGACTCGCAATTTCGAACACGTTTCGAAAGCAAGGGACGCTCTAAATCCTACCTCGCCAACATCGCCACATCGGTGATCGTTCGTCGCGAGCCGGCTTTTTTAGGTTTGCAGCGATTGGCTAGGATGACGCTGGATCGGTAGGTTTGCTCGCTGTCACGTCGTTGGCGGCGCGCGCGGTTTCCATCACGAGGCCTTCGTTGGCGCGCAGGTGCACGGTTGTTCCGACCGCTTCGGCTCGACGGTCGCCATGTGTCGAGATGGCGATCCGCGGTTCGCCGCCGGCTGGATTGGACCAAATTCGCGGAAGGCCGGAAAAATTGAGCACGACGATGATTGAATATTCGCCCCAGCCCCGTTTGTAGGCGAGGATGGACGAGTCTTGCGAGAGAAGACTCCACTCGCCCTCCTTGAGCGCAGCGCTCCGCCGGCGATAATGGAGGAGACTTCGCACGAGAGAGAGAATCGATGTCGCGTCGTGGCGCATAACCTCGACATTGCGCGTTTCATAATCGGGCGTGAGCGGGAGCCATGGCGCGTGCGTCGAAAAGCCCGCGAACGGCGAGGCGTCCCACTGCATTGGCGTTCGCGAGGGATCGCGCCCAAGACTGGGATCGCGCTTCCCACACGGATCCTGGATGCGATCGGGCGGGATCTCGACATGTCCGACGCCAAGCTCATCGCCGTAATACAGCGTAGGCGTTCCGCGCAGGGTTAAGAGCAGCATGGCGGCGACGCGCGCCTGCTCCTGTCCGACGCGCGCCGCCGCGCGCGGCCTGTCATGGTTGCTGAGCACCCAGTTCGGCCAACCGCCTTTCGGCAGCGCGGTCTCATATGTTTCGATCAAAGCCGCGACGTCCGGCGGCGTCCAATCCACTGACAAAAGATGGAAGTTGAACGGCAAATGCAACCCCATGAGGTTCTCGCCGTAATAGGCGACGAGCCTCTCTATCGGCAGATAAATTTCGCCGATCAACACCCGGTTATCGAATTCGTCGATCACCCGGCGAAAGCCGGCGACAACATCATGCGCCTCTGGCTGGTCCGTCGAATAGGTCGGCGACAAACGGCAAATTTCTGGTTCTCCGAGCGTCCAGGTTGGATTGAGCGGATTGTCGCGAAATGCCGCATCCTTGATAACGTCCGAAACCACGTCAATCCGAAAGCCGTCGACGCCTCGCCGCAACCAGAAGCGCAACACATCGTGCATCGCGGCGCGGACATCGGGATTTCTCCAATTGAGATCCGGCTGTTCGGCGAGAAAGGCATGGTAATAATACTGTCCAGTGGCCTCGTCCCAGGCCCATGCGGAGCCGCCGAAATTGCTGAGCCAATTATTCGGAGGTCCGCCATCCGCGGCGGCGTCCCGCCAGATATACCAGTCGCGCTTTTCGCTGGCGCGCGATCGACGGCTGTCGATGAACCATGGATGTATGATCGACGTGTGATTGGGAACAAAGTCGAGGATGACTTTAATTTGTCGCGCATGCGCCGCGTCGATGAGATGATCGAAACTCTTGAGCGAGCCGAAAATCGGATCGACGTCGCGGTAGTCCGCGACGTCATAACCGAAGTCATGCATCGGCGAGGGATAGATCGGCGAAATCCAGATCGCATCCACGCCAAGCCAGACGAGGTAGTCCAATCGTCGCCGCACACCGTCGAGATCGCCAACGCCGTCGCCGTTGGAGTCCTGAAAGGAGCGGGGGTAAATTTGATAGATCGCCCCGACCCGCCACCAAGAATACGACATGATGCAAACCGCCAAGCGATGGAAACGGCCCCGCGCCGCGAGACCGCCGCGATGATAGGATCCTCTTATATCAACTTATTGAAGGACTGAGCCCCAAAAGAAATACTTCCGGGCGGTCCGGTTCAATGGGGGCGGGTCAGCGCGGGGCGCCGAAGATTAATTCCGCAGCTTGCCGCGGATCATTTCGATGACGCCAGAAAAATCGGAGCCGCCTTCGCCAGACGCCACGTACAACGCATAAAGTTGCGCCGCCATGGCGCCGAGCGGCGTGGAGGCGCGGACGCCAGCGGCGGCCTCCTGGGCGAGCCTCAAGTCCTTTAGCATAAGCGCCGCCATGAAGCCGGGCTTGTAACCATTGTTCGCCGGCGAAGCGGGCGTCAGTCCCGGCGCGGGACAATAGCTCGTCAGCGACCAGGACTGTCCCGAGGAAACACTGGCGACGTCGAACAAGGCTTGATGGGAAAGCCCGAGTTTCTCCGCGAGAACGAAGGCTTCGCTGGTGACGATCATGGTGACGCCGAGCATCATGTTGTTGCAAATTTTCGCCGCTTGTCCGAGACCGGGGCCACCGCAATAGAGGACGGTCTTGCCCATCGCTTCGAGGATAGGCCTGGCGGCCGCGAAGGCGGCCGCGTCTCCGCCGCACATAAAGGTCAGCGTTCCGGCTTTGGCGCCCGTGACGCCGCCAGAGACGGGGGCGTCGACCGAGCGCGCGCCCGCGACGCGCGCCATGTCATGCGCCCGGCGCGCGCTGTCGATGTCGATGGTGGAGCAGTCAATAAAGAGCGCGCCCTCGGTCGCACGGTCCGTCCCTTGGGACGGGCGTCCTTCGAAAACCTCACGCGGCAGCAGGTCGGTCCAAACGGAAAGCACATGCGCGCCGGCGGGCAACATGGTGATGACCACATCGGCGCCGGCCATCGCCTCTCGCGCCGAAGCCGCGACTTTAACGCCGGCCTCCGCGGCGCTGTCGCGGAGCGCGGGAAGCAGATCGAAGCCGCGCGCGTCGTAGCCGGCCCGCGCGAGATTGGCGGCCATGGGTCCGCCCATATTGCCAAGGCCGATGAAGGCGATGCGGGTCATCATTTGTTCTCCTGCCGCGTCGTCGGCGCGGAACCCATCGCATCGACTATGACATCGTGGGCATGACAAAGCTCGCCGCGTCATCCGATCCGTCGCTTGGCCAGCGGGACGTCACCGTCTTGGTTTTCGTGTAAAAGCGTATTGCGTCTGGACCATGCTGATTGAGATCGCCGAAGATCGACCGTTTCCAGCCGCCGAAGGTGTGATAGGCGAGCGGCGTCGGAATCGGCACATTGACGCCAACCATTCCGACCTGAACCCTGGACGCGAAATCGCGCGCGATCGCGCCGTTTCGCGTAAAGATCGCGACGCCATTGCCGTATTCGTGATTATTGGCGAGGGTTAAGGCTTCGTCGTAACTGGCGGCGCGCAGCACGCAGAGCACGGGGCCAAAGATTTCTTCTCTATAGATGCGCATATGCGGCTTCACGCCGTCGAACAGACAGCCGCCCATGTAGAAGCCGTTTTCGTAGCCACGCATCTCGAAGGCGCGGCCGTCCACGAGAAGCCTCGCGCCTTCTTCCAGCCCAAGCGCCACATAGCTCTTAACCTTGTCGAGATGCGCTTTCGTCACCAGCGGGCCGAAGTCGACAGTTGCATCCGTCGAGGGGCCAATCTTGAGATTTTTCACCCGTGGGACGAGGCGCTTCACCAATTCATCGGCCGTCGCCTCGCCGACTGGGACAGCGACGGATATCGCCATGCAGCGCTCGCCCGCCGAGCCATAGCCGGCGCCAAGGAGCGCGTCCACCGCCTGATCCATGTTGGCGTCGGGCATGATGACCATATGGTTCTTGGCACCGCCGAAACATTGCGCGCGCTTCCCCGCGGCTGCGGCGCGCGCGTAAATATATTCAGCGACCGGCGTGGAGCCGACGAAGCCTATGGCCTTGATTTCGGGATCGTCGAGCAGCGCGTCCACGGCTACCTTGTCGCCATTGACGACATTAAGAATACCCGCCGGGAGCCCGGCTTCGATCATGAGTTCGGCCAGCCGCAGAGGCACGCCGGGATCGCGCTCGGAGGGCTTCAACACGAAGGCGTTGCCGCAGGCGATGGCCGGCCCGAACTTCCACATCGGGATCATGGCTGGAAAGTTGAACGGCGTGACGCCAGCGACGACGCCGAGCGGCTGGCGCATCGAATAAATGTCGATTCCAGGCCCCGCCGCGTCGGTGAACTCGCCTTTGATCAGATGCGGAACGCCGATCGCGAATTCGACCACCTCGACGCCGCGCTGGATGTCGCCCTTGGCGTCGGGAATCGTCTTGCCGTGCTCTCGCGCCAGCAGTTCGGCCAGCGGCTCCATGTCACGGGCGACGAGATCGAGGAACTTCATCAAGACACGGGCGCGGCGCTGCGGATTGGTCGCGGCCCAGGCCGGCTGTGCGGCGGCGGCGTTGGCGACCGCCGCGCGCGCTTCCTCCTTGGAGGCGAGCGGCACGCGCGAGATCGCCTTCCCGGTCATCGCCTCGAAACCCTCGACAAAGCGCCCCGACGCGCCTTTGACGCGCTGGCCGCCGATGAAATGGGTGAGTTCGTTCATATGCGCTTTCCTATTGGGCGTCGGCTTGACGCGACGGATGCGCCGCGCGGAAGGCGGGCAGATCCGCGCAGGCCGCCTCGACCGTGAGAATACGTGGAAGATGATCGAGCGGAGTCTCGAAACGCCTGGCGCTGTAAAGTTGGGGGATAAGGCAAACGTCCGCCAGCGTCACCGCCGCGCCAAAGCAGAATGGACCCACCGGCGATCCTGTTGGCGCGATCAGCTTTTCCACTCCCTCCAGCCCCTTCAGCAACCAATGGCGCCGCCACGCGTCGACGCCTGTCTTGGGTGCGTTAAGTTCGGCTTCAAGATAATTAACGACGCGCGGATTGTTGAGCGGGTGAATATCGCAAGCAATCGCCAGCGCGATCGCCCGCGCACGGGCCGCCAGCACCGGCTCCACGGGGATGAGACGGGGCTCCGGCCGCAGAGCTTCGAGATATTCGATAATCGCGAGCGATTGCGTGAGCACGGTCCCGTCGTCAAGCTCGAGCGCGGGCACGAGCGCTTGCGGATTTGTGGCGAGATAACTTGGCCGCGATTGCTCGCCCCGCTGAAGATGCACTTGGCGATGCTCGACAACGATCCCCTTTATCTCCAGCGCGATCCGCACCCGATAGGCGGCCGACGAGCGAAAATAGTCATAGAGGATCATTGCTCGTCTCCTGGGACCAACGCTCGACCGAAAATATTGCGTCAGGCGCGTTAAATAGGGCTCGAACGGCGCGCGGCGCGCCATATGTTTCAGACTATTCGAAGGTGGGTCACAAAAGGAGGATTACCTCATGGTGCAGTTAAGGCGCGAGGCCCAGCCGGCGATCATTTCGGAAGAAAACCCGATGGGCACGGATGGATTCGAATTTGTCGAATTCGCCCATCCCGACCCTGGAAAGCTCGGCGCGCTGTTCGAGTTGATGGGTTTCTCGGCCGTGTCTCGCCACCGCTCGAAAAATGTCACGCTCTATCGCCAGGGCGACGTGAATTATGTGCTCAACGCCGAGCCCGACAGTTTCGCCGCCGACTTCGCCAAGCGCCACGGGCCTTCCGCCTGCGCCATGGGATTTCGGGTGGCCGACGCGGCCGACGCCTTTCGGCGCGCGCTCGCCAAGGGCGCCAAGCCCGTTCCGACGCATGTCGGCCCGATGGAGCTTAACATTCCCGCGATCGAAGGTATTGGCGGCGCGCTGATCTATCTCGTCGATCGCTATGGCGACAAGGGGTCGATCTGGGATGTCGATTTTCGTTGGACGGGCGAACGCGACCCGAAGCCTTCCGGCGCCGGGCTGACCGTGATTGATCATCTCACCCACAATGTTAACCGCGGGCGCATGGACGCCGTGGCGGACTGGTATCAATGGATTTTCAACTTCCACCAAATTCGCTACTTCGATATCGAGGGCAGGTTCACCGGATTGCATTCACGCGCCATGACGAGCCCCTGCGGCAAGATTCGCATACCGATCAACGAGAGCGCCGACGAGAACAGCCAGATCGAGGAATTTCTCCATGCCTACCACGGCGAGGGGATTCAGCACATCGCCTGCGGATGTCGCGATATCTACGCGACCGTGGCGAAGCTGCGGGAAGACGGACTGGAGTTCATGCCGAAGCCGGCGGACCTTTACTACGCCAAGATCGACCAACGCATCCCCGGGCATGGCGAATCCGTCGAGCGCTTGCGTGAACTTGGCATTTTGATCGACGGCGCCGGTGGGCTCGCGAACGAACCGGCAAAGGCGCTGTTGCAAATTTTTTCCAAGAATTTGCTTGGCCCAATCTTCTTCGAGTTCATCCAGAGAAAGGGCGACGAAGGATTTGGCGAGGGCAATTTTCGCGCTCTGTTTGAATCGATCGAAGAGGACCAACTCCGGCGCGGCGTGCTGCAGCAAGCGTCGGAGTGACGCCGATGGCGACGCCGCCG
>PLZT01000340.1 GCA_003152255.1 Methylocystaceae bacterium
TGGTGGCTGCTACATAAGACCGCAACAAAGCGCTGTGGGTTCTCGGCGAGCGCATGGCGAGTTCGTTGAGACTCGCCGCGTAGCAGCGCCTCGCTGTCGCGTGCAGCGCGACGACGCGTGTGATCACAAGCCCGAGCATCGGACGACAGCGCGGGACCCGTCAGCGGGTCTTTTTCTTTTGCGAACATCCTTCGGCGACGTCGCGCGCGCTGACGATCCTGCACGCCGCCGAAGAGTAAACCAACCGGCGCCAACGCCCCGCGCTTGGCGCCCTCCCTCCCCTTCCATTCCCCGCAAACCTTCCAACTCAAGGAGATCGGCAATGCCGGGTCGCCAAGCCAAGATCATCACCCCCACGATGCTGCGTCGCATGCTCGGCGCCGTCGCGAACCGTCAAACGACCAGCCGCGACCGCGTCATCATCTTGCTGTCGGCCAAGGCCGGCCTGCGCGCCTGCGAGATCGCGCGGCTCGACTGGTCGATGGTGCTCGACGCGCGCGGGCGGGTCGCCGATTGCCTCGCGGTCCGCGACGCCATCGCCAAGAAGCGCGGCGGTCGACGCATCCCGATGCATCCCAGCCTCGGGCGGGCGCTGGTCGCGCTGAAGCGCGGGTCGACGCCGGTGGGGCCAGTGGTTCGCTCCGTTCGCGGCGGCGGCATGCGGCCGACCAGCATCGTCAACTGGTTCGCCGCTCTCTTCGCCAGGTTGGAGCTTGAGGGCTGCTCGTCGCATTCAGGTCGGCGGACGTTCATTACCGCCGCGGCGAGAAACGCGCATCGGACCGGCTGTAGCCTGCGCGACGTGCAACTGCTCGCTGGTCATAAGTCGATCGAGATCACCCAGGGCTATATCGACGGCGACACGGGCGGGCAGCGGCGGCTGGTCGCGTCGCTCTAGCTGTCACGCGCGCTTGCGCTTTCGCATTGGCTTGCGGGCGCCGCCGCGATCAAAGCCCCGCCGCCGCGACATTGATCGCGGCGGGCGCGGGCGAGGCCAGGCGCGACGCCGGCGTCCGCGGCGACGCCACGCCGGCGCCGAGCGGGCGAGAACATCGCTGAAACCCCCAGGAATCGGCCAATAGTACACATTGTGACAAACGTACTATCAATAAACGCGACCCGCGCGGCGCGCGACTGGCTTACGCGGCGATCACTTTTCCGGGCGTCATTGGCGCCAAGAAACCATGTAATGCGCCACTGCGCCGCTGATAGGCGCCGAGCTGCCCGCGGTAGGAATTTACCCGTTCGACGTCGATGTCGACACCGCCGTTCCAGTCGGTGATGACCTCGATGCGATCTTTAGCATCATGCGCCACGGAGTCGGCGACACCAGACCCAGTGATTTCGCCGTGGTCGTTCGCTTGGTTAACCGAGAGCATCCCGCCGAGAAATGTTCCGCCGCGGGACGCCAACCAATTTTAGAGAGACGGGGAAGAAATTATGGGCGAGCGGACTCTCATGGGCGTCCGTCGGCCGCGTCCCGTCGTTTGATGACATCACCTACCCGCGACGGCGGACTGGATTCGCGTAACCGCCATCGCACGAGCCTAAGCAGGATCGGCTCGACATAGCGCTGGCGTGCACTCGCCGCGATGCGCCGGCGAACATCTCGAGATCGCCAAAGACGGCCCCATCACCGGGCGGCTTGCAAGCACAAGCGCCATGGCACGGCGGGACGACACAGCGACGCGCCGCGACCTTCAGACGACGGCCCACCAAGAGCATCTGCCGAGAAAGTTCCCCGCATGATGTCAAAAAATCAGCGTTAGCACGCGGAGTAAATATGAAGACAAGGACCGCACATGCGGGCCCAGTGACGGACGTAATCGGAGATGGTTATGGATCAACACGAGAGAATGGAACAGCTGGAACGGCATCTGTCAGCCGATGCAATCGCTACCGGTGATCGTCGTTACGTTGACGACGCTCACCGCGTGCACGTGAGAGTCGTGGCGCTGGCTCGTGCGGCTAACGCCTCTGGCGCGTTTGAGAATCTGTACGGGTTTGCCGACCACGCTGCCTTGGCGGCTGAGCTGGCGCGGATATGCCACGACAATCCCGACGTCGTATGGACTGGCCTTGTGGATGGCGTTTGCGCGTGGCGCAAACGCGATGAGCGCGGACTGTGCGCCTGGCTTTCCGAGCAGCGAGATTGCTACCTACACACGGCGAGCCGTGAGGTTGCTTCAGCGCCGGGCGAGCTTGCCTGGCTGCGCGAGCAGTTGGCGACGATCTACGCCGTGCGCGCGTTGGCGATCAAGTTACAAATTATCCCTTGCTCATACAGCGAGATTGCCGTGTTGTTGGCCTACGAGCAGGCGGCGTATCTCGACGCCGCGTCGATATTGCCAAATTGCGTTGGTGGGTCCGGCGCGACCACATAAGGATCGAGGAGCGAACGGGGTCTTGAACATTTCAATGGTGAGAATGGTGGGGCGCCGACTATCCCGCGACAACGTGTCGCTGGTTGTTGTCTCAAGTCTAGGTTGTATCGCGCATCCTTCCGGCTACATCTAGAACATAGGCCGAAGTTTACGCGGACATCCTGCATTCGGCTTGTGCGACGTTTGTCGCAGGCATGTCCGTGTGAAGAGGCAAAATGAGCAACATTAGCAACACCGGCTCCAGCAGCCGTTTGAAGGGTCTTGTGTGGGCGGTCGGCGGGATCGCCTTGATTGTGATCGCGGTCTCCCTAGCCCCGGTTATTTCGCACTTCGGCTAAAGCCGTTAGTGACCGCGTAGCTGAGCGTGCTGGGCTGTCGTTGAAGACAAAGGCGCACACAGGGCGCTCTATGAAGATCTTCACGACATACACGCGACGCCGACTCGCCGACTACGCATTCGCGATCCGGCAAACCGGAAGAGAAAAGCGATGACGAACGACGACCGCGATTCCACGCTCAGAAAAAATCGTTACATCTTCGCCAGCGCCGGGGCTGTTCTCGGGGTGGCGGCAGGCGCGGGCATGGGGAGCTTGGCGGCAGCGCTTGTCGGGGCGGTGCTGGGTGGCGTGCTCGGTTATCACTTGCTGACTCGGATCGGCGGCGGAACCAAAAGCGACTAATTCCCTATCACCCACCTCCGTCTCGGCGCTCCTCCGCGGCAGCCGATCTTTCGGTGTAACTGCCATAATCTGCATTAAATCAGAAGCTTGCGAAACTTGGGTGTTCAACTGGGGCCAGACTACAACGAGTTTCGCGTGTGTATTCAGATTGATGAGCGTTCGATGCTACAATCTTCCAATGACGTTTACGTCATTTTCGAGAGTTGCTCTGAACCCTTGAGGCGCAGCATGGCGTTGGTAAATTTCGAGCAGGTATTTGAGAGGGCTTTTCATCTCGCCAATCATACAATGTTGACCGTCACGCAGGCGCCCGAACATGAAGAGGAATTGCTCGGAATGCTTGAACGCGCCCTAACGCGCGGACTGCGCAACCGCATGCCGCTTACCGAAATCCATTTGCCCTTCGAGCGTTTTCCGTTCATGGATTCGAAATTCTGGCATATCCCCATCGAGGACAGCGGCGACGCCAAGGTACTGCGTTTTTTCTTCGAGGCACCGCCACTGGCAAATTAATCCATGTAGCGCGCGATGCGCGGACTTTTGTGGCGATCAAGCGCCGCGATCATGGCGCGGAGACGCTTGCGGAGATTGGCCGAAGCTATAACGTGTCGGGATGGACGATTTCGAGGCTCGCGCAGCTCGTTGGCGGGTGCGTCATCTCTCAAGCTTCGATATGGCGCACGACGGCGTGATTCTGGGAATAAGGATGGCGTTGTCACAAGCGCAGGCCAGCTGTTCGTTTAGGCCGCTCGCCTCAATCGACGAGATCTTCGCTTTGCAAAATCGCGGGGATGGGCATCCGTCGCTCGTTTGAGGTTGCGTCATTCTTTGGCGCAACGGGCATGGCCATCACATAGAGGGCGGCGGCCACCGCTGAGATGCCGATCTCCCGATACAGGTCGGCCAGGAGATCAGGCGGGCGCCCGGAGGATTGCAGGTCGGCGAACTCGGTGGCGATGAAATCTGACATGGCGACTCTCTGTTACTGCGGACGGCGGAAGATCGTGAAAAGTTTGGCGTATTTGAGGCCAGTTGGTCGCCGTTGAATTAACGAGTCGTTAAGGCGTCGGAGTTTGTCATCAGCCAACTGCTCGCCGGGCATAGGTCGATCGAGGTGACGCAGGGCTATGTTGACGGCGATGCGCGCGGGCAGCGCCGGCTG
>PLZT01000390.1 GCA_003152255.1 Methylocystaceae bacterium
CAAAAAACGCAGAAGAGCCTTTTTGATAGAAGGCGCGGATTTTAGACAGTTCATTTTGCAATTGATGTCGCACCGCAAATTCCGGTGGACCGGAATTTTCGAGACGGAGGGGCTCGCAAAGGTCCGAAAAGGAACCGGTGATGTTCGCGCGCTATGGGTCCGCAACTCGCGGCCGTTTCGTCGTCAGCGTAGGCGCCAACGGTCGAGGTGGCACACCCAATGGCTGGCTGCCGGGTATGGGCACGGTGAGCGTAAACCGCCGCCGCCCTGTTGCGGCTTAGAACCGGCGGGAGCAGGCCGCTTGGTGCCACCGAGAGCGAGACGCGCTGACGGCGATGGCCTTATCAAAAAGCCATGGAAAACCAGCCCACAGCGCGGGTTCGTTCGGTGCCCTTTGGTCCTCTGTTTATCGAGTTTTTGCCAAACCAAAGCTTGACATTAGGATGATATTCCTATACCCTGAGGAAGCGGCAGCCTCGCCCCGGTTTGCCGGGCCCCATCAGGAGTAACCAGCATGGATGCAAAGCCCACGAAACCCCCGCAAACCACGGGTTCCATGGCGAAACTTTATGACCGCGCGACCTGGACGATTCTGGGCGTCATCGAGCCGAATCCTTCGCCGACCGAACGGCCCTGGGTTGGGGGCGCCATTTACGCCCCCCGCGCCGCTCGCTTCGACGACACCGCCCGCGCGCTTTCGGAAGACGAGCTTCGCCGCGCCGCGCCGTCGATTTTCGCGACGCGGCCGCACGCCAGCCGTTCGGAACGCTTTCGCGTCATCCCGACCATCGAGGCCTTGCGCGGCTTGGAGAAGGAGGGCTTCTTCGCCGTTGGCGCCAAGCAGTCGGCGCCAAGGGACGCCAGCAAGACGGATTACACGAGGCACCTGATCCGGCTTCGTCGTCTCGACGATGCGCGGCAGTACCGAGTCGGCGACGTGGTCTGCGAGATCATCTTGCGGAACGCCAATGACGGCACCAGCGCCTACGAGCTGATGGCCGGCTTGTTTCGCATCCGCTGCCTGAACTCGCTGGTGGCGCGGATCGCGACCATCGACTCCATCAAGGTTCGCCACTCCGGCGACGCGCTGGAAAAGGTCGCCGACGGGACCTATCGCGTGCTTGGACAGGCCGAAGCGGTATTGGCCGCGCCGCGAGACTGGAGCCGCATCGCGCTCGATGACGACGCGAAGGCCGCGCTCGCCGCGAGCGCGCATGCGCTGCGCTTCGGCGACGCCGACGGCAGGGCTGCGACGCCAATCAGGCCGGAGCAGCTGCTCGCGCCGCGCCGCGCCGACGACCTTTGGACGGTAATGAACGTCATTCAGGAGAACGTCATGCGCGGCGGTCTGTCGGCGCGCGCGCTGGCGATTATCGACCAGCACGGACATTGGCGCCGTGGTCGCTTGGTGACGACGCGCGCCATCAACAACATCGACCAGGACGTGAAGCTCAACAGGGCGCTGTGGGTTCTCGGCGAGCGCATGGCCGGCTTGCTCGGACGGGCCGCGTAGCAGCGCTTCGCTGTCGCGTGCAGCGCGACGACGCGTGTGATCGCAAGCCCGAGCATCGGACGACAGCATGGGACCCAGCAGCGGGTCTTTTTCTTTTGCGAAGATCCTTCGGCGACGTCGCGCGTGTCGACGCTCAGGCGCGCCGACGAATATTGAACCAACCGGCGCCAACGCCCCGAGCTTGGCGCCCTCCCTCCCCTTCCCTTCCCCGAAACTTTCCAACCCAAGGAGATCGGCAATGCCGGGTCGCCAAGCCAAGATCATCACCCCCACGATGCTGCGTCGCATGCTGAGCGCCGTCGCCGGCCGCCGAACGACAAGCCGCGACCGCGTCATCATCCTGTTGTCGGTGAAGGCCGGCCTGCGCGCCTGCGAGATCGCGCGGCTCGACTGGTCGATGGTGCTCGACGCGCGCGGGCGGGTCGCCGATAGCCTCGCGGTCCGCGACGCCATCGCCAAGAAGCGCGGCGGTCGGCGCATCCCGATGCATCCGAACCTCAAGCGCGCGCTGGTCGCCCTCAAGAGAACGTCAGCGCCGTCGGGGCCGGTCGTTCGCTCAATGCGTGGCGTCGGCATGCCGCCGACCAGCATCGTGACGTGGTTCACGGTCTTATTCGCCAGCTTGGGGTTTGAAGGCTGTTCGTCGCATTCAGGGCGTCGCACCTTCATTACGGCGGCGGCGAGAAACGCGCATAAGACCGGCTGCAGCCTGCGCGACGTTCAATTGCTCGCCGGTCACAAGTCGATAGAGATCACCCAGGGCTACATCGACGGCGACACGCTCGGGCAGCGGCGGCTGGTTGCGTTGCTGTAATGGTTGAAATCTAACACTTGGCGCCCGCGATCCGAAGCTTTCGCTGACAGCGGCCATTCGACCGCTTTTGACCCTAAAGAGACATTCCGATCGGCTGGGCTCGACCTCCAAATCGCGCTGAGCTTTCGCAAATATCGTCCGCATAGCCGCAGACCGCTGTCGCCATTCGACCGCAGGTTAGGAAATGCTGATCTGTTAGATTCCGAGTGGCGAGCGAGATCAGCAGGGCGTTGCTGGGTCGAGGCGATCTTGACCTCGGCACGCACCCAGAGCACTGAGAAAGCTTTCCATCCATTTTCGCTCATCGCGCGCGCGAATGCGCGTCATTAGCGCGCGGTGACGCTCGATGCGCTCTTCTCGTGGCATGACGATCGCGCGCTGTATCGCTCGCGCGACCTCGTCCGCATCATAGGGGTTGACGATCAAGGCCTCCTCGAGGTCTTCGGCCGCGCCGGCAAAGCGCGATAACACCAGAACGCCAGGATCGTTGGCGTCCTGGGCCGCGACATATTCCTTTGCGACCAGATTCATACCGTCTCGAAGGGGCGTGACGAGGCCGACGTGGCTTCCTCGATACAACGCAGCCAACGTATCCTCCGCGATGGTTCGACGCAGGTAACGCACCGGCGTCCAGTCATAATCCCCGAACTCTCCATTGATTTGGCCAGAAAGCGCTTCAAGCTCGTGCCGAATGTCAATATAGGCTTGGATATCCTCGCGCGTCGGCGGTGTGATCTGCATCAAAGTCACGGCTTTGTGGTGGTGCGGAAATAACTCCAGAAACCGCTTGAACGCTCGGAGCCTGTCCGGCAGGCCTTTGCTGTAGTCCAAACGATCGACCCCAATGATATTCACGCGGGCCTCGCCGCGTCGATGTAATCTCTGGATCCGCGTTTCCGCCTCCGGAGTTTCCGCCATGGAGACGAAGTGATCCACATCGATTCCGACAGGAAATACCGAGACGGTCAGCCGCTTGCCTGAGACGATCAGCGTGTCTTGAGAGAGCATTTCCCCGCCCATGAAACCGAAAAGGAAGCGGCAGAAATTGGCGTGATCCGTCTTCGTCTGGAATCCGACGACGTCATATTCGAGCATCGTATTTATCAGCCATTCATACTCGGGCATCGCGACGAGCACATCCGGCGGCGGAAATGGAATATGCAGGAAAAAGCCGATGCGATTAGTGGCGCCGCGGGCGCGCAAGCCGGCGGCGACCGGGATCAGATGATAATCCTGCACCCAGACGAGATCGCTTTGCGTCAGCTGCGGCGCGAGCGATTCCGCGAAGCGATCGTTAACCCTGCGATAGCTTTCGCAGTTCTCCTGAGTGAAGCGCGCGAGATCGAGGCGATAGTGAAACACCGGCCAAAGCCCCTCGTTGCAATAGCCGAGGAAAAATTCCTGAAAGTCGCGTTCTGTGAGCGGCATCGTCACCATGGTGACATTGTCGTGAGGGGTACAGGCGATGCTGATTTCGGATTCGTCCGCGACGATTGAGCCGTTCCAGCCGAACCACAGTCCGCCATGCTCGCGCAGCCCCTGAAGGATGGAGACCGCGAACTCGCCAGACGTCTCACATTGCGGATCGGCGACACAGCTGGAGACGATTACCAGCCGACTCATATCACCGTTTCCCATGTGCGCGACAAACGCATGTCATAATTGATGACGCCGACTATCGCGTATGGTGGTGGGTAGCACGAGACGATCTTTGCGTCCCGCGCAGCCCCAGCGAGGAAGCAGCAGTTTCCACTAACGCCAAGTTCGAGGTCGCTCATTGATCTGCTCCCACCGAGGGGTCCACTTGCTAAGTTAGTGCATCGTTGCCTCGAAGCTAGCGCGGGCGGCGGGGCATTGACGCGTCAACACGCTGGGCTCGCGCCGAAGCGGCATCAAGCTCGTAGCTCAGGCCGCGGCAGGGGCGGCGGTCGCAGCTCCGCGATCCGCGGCAAGGTGTCGGGTTCAATTTTTGCGAATGTCCGCTGCTGGCGCATTGCCGCCCCCAACATCTGCCCTGGTCAGCGCGTCAAACAGGGCGCCAAGTGCCAGACTTTATCCATTAGCAAGATGTGGGTGTCGACGGCGACGTCGAGTCGGTGGGAGCAAGGTCGGAATCCTTCGATACCCGCCAACAGTGCGTTTCAGGACAAACGCATTGTTGGTAAATGCGGCCATGCGCCGGGTACCGCCGGCTTACGCGGCTATCGCCTCCGCCATCGCCGTCAGCGCCAAGAAGCCATGTGACGCGCCGGTGCGCCGCCCGTAGGCGCCGAGCTGCCCACGGTAAGAATTTAGCCGTTCCACGTCGATGTCGACACCGCTGTTCCAGTCGGTGATGAGCTCGATGCGATCTTTAGCATCATGCGCCACGGAGTCGGCGATGCCGGACACAATGATTTCGCCGTGGTCGTTCGCTTGGTTAACCAAGAGCATCCTGCCGAGAAATGTTCTACCGCGGGACGCCAACCAATTTAGAGACACGGGGAAGAAATGATGGGCGAGCAGACTCTCATAGGCGTCCGTCGACCGCGTCCCGTCGNNCCTACCTGCGACGGTGGACTGGAGCTGCGTCACCACCATCGCACGAGCTTGAGCAGGATCGGCTCGACATAGCGCTATCGCACACTCGCCGCGATGCGCTGGCGAACATCTCGAGATCGCCAAAGACAGCCCCATCACCGGGCGGCTTGCAAGCACAAGCGCCATGGCACGGCGGGACGACACAGCGACGCGCCGCGACCTTCGAATAAAGGCCTACCAAGCACATCATACTGAGAAAGTTCGCCGCAGGACGTCGACCGATTTGGCCGAGATTTTCGATGAGTAAATATGAAGACAAGGACCGCACATGCGGGCCCAGTGACGGACGTAATCGGAGATGGTTATGGATCAACAAGAGAGAACGGAACAGCTGGAACGGCATCTGTCAGCCGATGCAATCGCTACCGGTGATCGTCGTTACGTTGACGACGCTCATCGTGTGCACTTGAGAGTCATGGCGCTGGCTCGTGCGGCTAACGCCTCTGGCGCGTTTGAGAATCTTTACGGGTTTGCCGACCACGCTGCCTTGGCGGCTGAGCTGGCGCGGATATGCCACGACAATCCCGACGTCGTATCGCCTGGCCTTGTGGATGGCGTTGTCGCGTGGCGAATACGCGATGAGCGCGGACTGTGCGCCTGGCTTTCCGAGCAGCGAGATTGCTACCTACACACGGCGAGCCGTGAGGTTGGCTCCGCGCCGGGCGAGCTTGCCGGGCTCCGCGAGCAGCTGGCGACGATCTACGCCGTGCGCGCGTTGGCGATCAAGCTACAAATTATCCCTTGCTCATGCAGCGAGATTGCCGTGTTGTTGGCCTACGAGCAGGCGGCGCATCTCGACGCCGCGTCGATATCGCCAAATTGCGTTGGTGGGTCCGGCGCGACCAAATAGGGATCGAGGAGCGAACGGGGTCTTGAACATTTCGATGGTGAGAATGGTGGGGCTCCGACCATCCCGCGACAACGTGCCGCTAGCTGTTGTCTCACGCCTAGCTTGTATCGCGCGGTCCTCCGCCTACATCTAAAACATAGGCCGGAGCTTACGCGGACATCCTGTAGTCGGCTTGTGCGACGTTTGTCGCAGGCATGTCCGTGTATAGAGGCAAAATGAGCAACATTAGCAGCACCGGCTCCAGCAGCCGTTTGAAGGGTCTTGTGTGGGCGGTCGGCGGGATCGCCTTGATCGTGATCGCGGTCTCCCTAGCCCCGGTCATTTCGCACTTCGGCTAAAGCCGTCAGTGACCGCGTAGCCGAGCTTGCTGGGGTGTCGTCGAGGACACAAGCGCGCACACCGCGCTCTATGAAGATCTTCACGACAAAAAGACCCGCGACAAAAATGCGGTCTTATGTAGCAACCGCCACCATCGCTTGACAGGCATCGCGATCTCGCCGAGAGTGTTCGTGTTATGTTCTCATTGGCGAGGCTCTCATGTCCCAGCATTTCCTAATGTCGGCGGCGGCGCGGTCGCTCAGCATCGGCAAAGTGATGCGGATGTCCGACCAAGGCGCCGAGAACGTTTTCGCGCGCCTGCGTTGGCCAACAACCGACGGCAAGCCGGTGTGTCCGG
>PLZT01000708.1 GCA_003152255.1 Methylocystaceae bacterium
TGGTCGCCGATCGAATGACCAAGCGTGTCGTTGACTTCCTTGAACAGATCGAGATCGATGACCAGAATCGCCAGCGTTTCGCCGCGCTTGTCGATCCGATCGAGGTCGCGCGTCAATCTCTTTTGAAATTGCAGTCGATTCGAAAGACCCGTCAGGGCGTCATAGTGAGCGATGCGTTCAATTTCCTTGGCCGCCTTTCGCTTCTCGGTCACGTCCTCGATCACGGTGACGAAGCCCCCTTCGCCAGCGGGCTCGCAATGAAAGTCAAATAGACGATCATTGAATTGCTGGGAGAAGACGCTTGCGAAAGGCAGCGCCACGCGCGCGGACCATTGGTCCCCGAACGCCTTGCTCTCGCCCTCGGACATATGGGAGCGCTTACCGATCGTCCAAGCAAGAACCTGAAGGCTGATGGGCGCCGTCACGCCGACAATTGAGAAAAATTCGATCATGCGGTGGTTCATCACCGTGATGATTGAGCCGCCATCACCCATGCACAGCCCTTGCGCCATGCTGTTGAGCGCCGCCTTGAAGCGATTTCGCTGAATTTTCGCGTCACGTGCGTTCGTCAAGGCGGTCACGAGATTCCTGTTGAGGAATCTGGTCGTCGACCTAATCGAAATCACTTCGAGAACGAGAATGAATGTTAGCCAGTGGTGCCTATGATCGGCGTCGATCGCCGTGACGAAGGCGAGCGGTCCACAAAGACCGATCAATTGCGCCAGAACAATATTGGGACTGCCCGCGTTGCGCCCCGACAACGCGCCCACTCCCGCCATCATCGTGACAAAGCTGATCGTGAATGCAATGTCGATGTGATCGCGAACGAACAGAATCGCGACCGTGAGGCCAAGGGTCGTCACGAATGATATGCCGCCGACCGCGTAATAGATCTCCCACTTCGTGGCCTCGTTTCGACGCTGAACGAGCGGCGTTTTTGAATGCCCGAGCCAAATTAGAACGCGATAGATCGCCAGAAGCGACATGATTATCGTGAGCCCAATATATATGGGCTCGCTTGTCATTAGCCACGCGCTCGCGGGCGCCGCCACGCCGCCGACCAGGGCAGCGGCGAAGGATCCAAACGAGTCGAATAGCGACTCCACGAGATCGCCATGCACCTCTTTTTGAACGTCGGGTTCTAATTGCGGAGAGGCGTCGAATTTAGGCATGGATCAATCGTTCGTGACTGTCTCGAGACTTCCAACCGCCTGCTCCGTGCTTACGTCGTTGCGGGCGAGCTTGTGTCGCGCTCGCGAAAGCCGTCTTTGGGCCGTGACGAGTCGATCCATGTGACGCAGATCGTGATCGGTAAGTGCCTTGACGCATTCGACCCACAAATCGACTATGTAATGAAGCTCTTCGCGCGGCATCGCGAAACACCGTCGACGCGCCTCCGCGAGGGCGCGGCGCTTCCGCCAGCGATCCTCGCCGCCTTCCCGCATCCAGGTTGTCGCCGTTTCATGCGCCCGCCCTTCGGGCGCCAGGACGTCGACAACGCCAAGATCGAACATTTCCTGGCCGGAATAGATCGAGCCGCTGGAAATAATCCGCTCCGCCAAGGCTTGCCCCGCTCGACGCGTGAGCAGGGAGACCGCGCCCATTCCGGGAAAAGTGTTGAAGCCGATTTCAGGCAGGCCAAGTTTGGCGTCGCGCTCGACGACGAGGAAGTCGGTCACGAGAGCGCCTTCGAAGCCTCCGCCCAGGCACTGACCGTTCACGGCCGAAAGCGTCACGATCGGCAAGTCAAATCCGACGTCCAGACTATGCATGATGTCGACGCAAATATTCGCGTGGGCGCGCAGCATCTCGTGCTCGCCGTCTCTGACCGCCACGGCGAAGGCCGCGAGATCGCCCCCGAGACTGAAGACCCCTGGCCGCTTCGATCCGATCGCAAAGTAGCGAATCGGCCAGCCCGCGCCACATTTCGACGCGCGCAAGCCACGCAATGATTCGCGAAGCTTCACGATCTCGATAAACATCTCTAGAGGAAAATGCTGAGGCGCCGCCGCTTTGTAATTCATCCACACGGCCTGGGCCTCTGGATCATATTCCACGTCCAGGAAAGCGAAGTCCCAATATGGAAACTCGTCGGGATCTTTGGGAATAATGGTCATGCCAATATTCATCGCGATAGCCCAGCTATTGTCGCTCACCCACATCGGCGGCGCCGACCGGAGTGACGCGTAGAGAGTTTTAGCGGCCTGTTTTAGAAATCCATTTTGATCGCTGTCTTCCTTTGACGCCTGGCGCGACCCCAGCCGGGGTGATTGTGAGGCGAGCGTCAATCGAGCGGCGGACAACTCCGGCGAGTTGGGGCGCGAGGGCTAGATCGCGAGATGTCGGACCACCGCTAGTCGTTTCCGCGACGCGCGCTCCGATCAATTTGGACCAGTAAACTTGTGCGTGCCTTACGTGACCGCGCGATGCGGACGATATTAACGCCCCAATCCTCGAAAACCCGCGGGGGCCGGCCATGACAGCGCTTACATCTGGCTATTCCCGTGCGTCGCCCGTCACTCGCCGCTTGGACATGCGCCGACCGCGGCGTCGGCCTCGCCGACGAGATTTTCGCCGACGATTTTTTCCGCTTGGGCTTTCGCCTCCGCGAGATCGCTGTTGAAGATCGCGGTGTTGGAGGCGTTAGGCTCCGGCCTCGCGATCGAGGCGTTCGGCGACCGGTCGAGATCGTGAACGTCGATGGAGACGATGGTGGAGAGCCCCGGCCGCAGCGGCTGTTTTTCAAGCTCGTCCGGGCGCAGGCCGATGCGCACGGGAACGCGCTGGACGATATGGATGAAATTGCCGGTCGCGTTGTCGGGAGCGAGCAAAGCGAAGACGCTGCCCGAGCCGGGGACGATGCCCTCGACCGTGCCGTGAAACAACGCGCTATTACCGTAAAGATCGACCGTGACCGCCACCGGCTGTCCCGGCCGCACGCGCTGCATGCTGTTCTCCCAGAGATTCGCCTCGATCCACAGATAATCGAGCGGAACGATCTGCATGAGCAGATCGCCGGGCCGCACGCGGTCGCCGACCTGCGCCTTGCGCTTGGCCACATAACCGGAAGCGGGCGCCCTGATGCGCTGGCGCGCGAATTCGATATAGTTCTCGGTGAATTTGGCCTTGGCCGCCTCGATGTCGGGAGCCCTGGTGAGCGTCAGCCCTCCGAGGCGCGCCTCGAAGGACTGAAAGTTCGCCCGGGTTTCGTGTAAATCGGCGTCGAGCGAGGCGAGTTGGTCCATGGCGTTCTGCAGAACCTGTTGCGAGACGGCGCCGCTCGGCAGCGCCTGGCGATAGCGCATGACGTCGTGGCGTGTCTTATCGCGCAGCGCGATCTGCGAGGCGATCTTCTGGCAGGCTTGCCGCCGCGCGGCGAATTGCCCGCCGACCGCGCGCACGGCGCGCGCCAGATCGGCTCCGGATTGATCGAGCATGGCTCTGGCGCGTTGTTCGTCGAGCCGCACGAGCAAATCGCCGGCTTTCACCTTGTTGGTTTCCTCGACTAGAACCTCGGCGACGACGCCCGTCGCGTCGGCTTGGACCGGAATAATGTTGCCGTCGACGAAGGCGTTGTCCGTCGTGACATAGAAGCGGTCGTGAGTGTTCCATCTGATCAGGAAATACAAAC
>PLZT01000079.1 GCA_003152255.1 Methylocystaceae bacterium
ACGTTACTGCTAATAGCCGTCGCGTCCGCTTACATTGCACACTCCACGCTTCGCCCTGCGTCTGGCCATCTCAAACTATAGCACATTATCATTGGTCGCCCTTTCGGGTTTTCAACTACGTAAATGTACTTAAAATAGGCCATGCCGCGCTCTAGATATTATCAAGCTTGACCATACTACAATTGATACGCTCTAGTCATTACCATTACAAGCACACGCGAGCCGCCACTCAGCATGAGATAATATATATAATATAGTATATAATAAACATTAATTATCATAATATCTATATACACGCGCCAATAACGCAGATAGCGCCAATGTATTTCTGAATACGAGCTGCTTGCGCTCACACTAAAGTTAGATAGCCAGCTTTATGGATAAGCATACTTGAGCTTTATCTGTATTTTACTAACGAATCATCTATATATTTGTTCGAAGGCGGCGTTCCTCTACTCGTCGAAGCGCGCGACGCGATAGAAGCGTTCCATGCAATGGTTCGCGCTCTCATGCCAATTGCGGCGAGCGCTTTTCGGTCTCCGTGCTGTGGCGCTTCTTCGACCGTCAACGCTCCTTCATTTCCAGCAGCGTCATGTCCGGCGTGCGGCGGATTAGGCCCAGCAGATAGTCGCGATGCGCCTCGACGCGGCGGGAGCGGCGATCGCCGCCAATAGGCGCGCCGGCTAAATCTCGCCCGTGGTCTCGTAGCGCTTCACCCAGCGCACCGCGCTCGCGATGCTCACCTCGAACCGCCTGGCCGCATTGCGCGACAGCCCGCCCTCAACGACAGCTTCCACCACTCGCTTGCGAAGATCGTCGGAAAGCGCCATTCCCGCCGCCTCCTTCACGCTGGGGGGAACATGAATCAGAATGCAAGCGATTCGGGAACCCCCTGCGATTCAGCTTGTTCGGAGACCGCTCTAGCGACAAGGCGCCGCCTAGCGAATGCCCGACCAACAGCGGCTGCTTTAGCCCCAGCGCGCGCATGATCTTCGCCAACGTATCGGCCTGCACGCCAAGCCTCGCCGACACATCGTCCGGGCGCATCGAATAGCCGGAGCCGGGACGATCCACCGCGATAACAGCGATTTGAGAGCGGATATGGTGGGTTCTCCTTGTTGGTCCCATCTCGAATTTAATCCCGCCTGTGAAATTGTACACCCCGGGCATCCCTTTAGGGTAATTTTTCTAGGAAAAAACAGTAACTTCCGGTGTCTTCGAAGACTCCTTTCAGGGCCGAAAAACAGGGGAATTTTTGGACAAGAGGTTGCACAAATCGCGTACAGACAAATTTAGCCATTCATAACTGTTTGATATGATTGTGATTTGTCTATTGTTCACTGCCCTCCGAAGGCAGAGGCCAGGGGTTCGAATCCCTTCGGGCGCGCCATTAATTTCAAGATGATAGCAAGATTGGACTACGTCATGCCGAGGGGTTGGCTACCCTATGGCTACCAAGAAGCGTCGTCCTCACGGGCTCCATCGAGACTCACAGCCTCGTTCAGGATTTTTTCTTCGGCGAAGACTCGAAACTCCGTCGGCACGACTACATCGTGAACATTGCCGGCGGTTTCGCCGCGTCCCAGACGACCTCGGATTATGTCGCGGCCAACGGCATCCATCTCCCAACCAAACGACACGCTTACACCCGCGGCTCCGATCGCCGGCCCATCCTGGAGATGCTGAGGGTCACAATCGACATTAGCGACGTGAGCGTTACGTAGATGGTCACGAATTACCGCGAGTGAGAGCCGCGGTCGCTGATGTGCGCTCTTGCGTTGGCTGACCCGACGTCGTCACACGTTTTCAAAATTGGTCGACCAACGCTCGCATTGGATAGGGCGAGGCGGAAGATGGCTCACAAAATACTTGTTTTCTATGGTTCCTATCGGTCGGACCGGATGGGCATCCGACTGGCGAACTTCATTGTCGCACGGCTTCGCGCGCGCGGTGACACCGCCGAACTTATCGACGCAAAAGACGTCGGCCTTCCAATGCTGGACCGAATGTACAAGGAGTATCCGCCTGGTTCAGCTCCGCGCGCCATGGAAGCTCTGGCGTCGAAAATTCGCGCCGCGGACGCTTTCGTCTTCATTGTGGGCGAATATAACTGGGGGGTGCAGCCGGGCCTGAAGAACCTGACAGATCATTTTCTTGAATTTGAGGTCAGGATCGCCCTGTCGTTTCCAGAGCCTCTCCAGCTAGCCGAACGACGTCTGCTTCAACTCCGCGGCGGGGCCACACCGACAACTTTCGCAAACGCGTGACCTCCCAGCACGCTCGCGACGGACGGGGGTCGCATCGAACGCCACATAAAGCCGCTGCTCGGAAATCTCGAGGTTGAGGCTGTAACGCGCATGGATATCGAACGATTTCGCGAGGCTGTGACCGAGGGCGCGACTAAGGCGCGGGCCAAGCGCGCCGACGTGTCGCCGGACTGGTGTGAGCATAGGGCGAAGGGGAGCGCGGCGGGTTGGGGTTTCCTCGCCATCGTCACGCCTCCTGTTGACGCGCCGCGATCCCTTTGAGCATGGGGCGGCGATCTCGGAAAGAAAAAACCCGGCCGCAAGGGCCGGGTTCCTATCGATCAATTCCATGGCCAAGGCATGATCGCCGCGGACGATCAATACTTGGCGACAACCGGAGCCGGAGCCGCCCAGTTGAAGTGGTAGTTCAGGCCGGCGCGCACGACGTTGATCTGCGGATGATGGTTGTTGCCCAACTCCCAGCCGGTGTAGGCGCCGTTGATGCCGCTGCTGGCGAGGTCGACATAGAGATATTCAAGCTTCG